>NZ_BAAALT010000259.1:0-4607 GCF_039528515.1 Luedemannella flava | reverse complement strand
GCCGCCTGGGCGGCGGGGGTGACCTGGGCGGCGAGCGCGGGCGCCTGGGCGAGCAGGCCGGGCACCTCGTCGCGGACCAGCGCGGCGGCGCCCTCGAACTGGCCGACGGCGGTCTCCAGGTGCACCCGGGGGCAGTCCGTGAGCACGGTCCGCGCGGTGGCGAGGGCGTCGGGCACCTGGCCCAACCGCGAAGCGAGGCGGGCCAGCCGCTCCTCGGCGGGCGCGAACGGCCGGGCGAGCAGCGCGTGGATCAGGCCACCCGGGTTGTGCGTCAGGGGGTCCCACTCGTGGTCGCGCACCTCGGTCAGGGCGTAGAGGGTGCGGTCGACGAGGTTGGTCAGCTGGGCGTGGTCGACCTGTTCGGGGACGTCGAGCGCGTCCACGTCGAGGGAGCTGAGCGCGTCGGCCGCGTCGCGGAGGACGACGACCCGGGCCGCGACCGCGTCGGCGCTCCAGTCGGGCAGTTCTCCGTCGACCCGGTGGTCGCCGGCCCGGCGGGCCAGGCCGGGATCGGCCGCGAGGAGCTCGTCGACGACGCGGGCGGCGAGGGCGGGGAACTCGGGGACCATGAGGGCAACCTACCCCGCATCTCCGACCGTTCACGTCCACGCAGGTCGATGGTGGTTTACGCGTAGCCCGCCAGGTGCTACCTTGTCTGGGAGCGCTTCCATGGGAACGCTCCCAGATCTTGATCAGCCAAGACGTGATCGGCACCACCGCACAGCCACGAACCATCCTCCGAGGGGTCGGGGGGTTCGCCCGAGCGCCGCGGGCGGGCCCCCCGAGTGGCTTATCGGGGGTCTTGCCTCGGTTGCCGGCCGTGGCTCGGGTGTCACGAACGGTTAACCGTCCCGTCACGCGCCCACGGTACGTTGCCGTGGTGGTCACGATGCGCGACACCGCATCTCCGCCCGCCCGGGAGATGGCTCCCCCGCGGGCCGTTTTGCCGCACGTTCTCGATGACAACGACGACACGCCTCTGCTCGCGCCGGTCACCCGGCAGCTGAGTTGGGAGCGCGTCCACGAGCTGAGCCAGACCCCCCGCCACCACGCCGGCACCGGGCCCGACGCCGAACAGCGCCTCATCACCCGCGTCCGCCGCACCGCCACCGTGCAGCGCGGCACCCGGATGAAGAAGATCTTCACGGCGGCCCAGCTCCCCGGGTTCCTGGCCGGCCGGCTCATCTCCGGCTTCTGCTACCGGTCGACCGACCTCGCGGACCTGCGCACGGCCGCCGACCTGAGCATCCTCACCGGCGCTCAACCAGCCCCCGGCGCCGCCCACGACGTCGTCTTCGTGCTGCGCTGGCGCGCCACCGACCCCATCGACTACGACATCCCGTTCGCCGCCCCGGTCGACGACCTCCCGGCCTACCCGGGGCTCACCAACATCCCGCCGCACGAGCGCATCGGCCCGCCCGTCCTCGGCACGGGCTTCGCACCGAGCCGCCAGCACCTGATCCCCGAGTTCGTCACGACCGACCTCGCCGACCTCCCCCTGCCCGCGAACTCCACGATCGTGGCGCACACGGCCGCCGGCGACGAGGTCCCCCTCTACTCCTACCTGCCCGAGCAGCGCGCCTGGCTGCGCCTGTTCGGCCCCCAGTGGCGCAACCTGCTCGCCGGCGCCCCCGGCCTCCAGATCGACCAGGAGTACGTCGCGACGAACACCGACGCGGCCGCCCCGACCACCCGCCTCGTGGGCCACTTCCACGGCGAGCTCTACGACGCCCTGGCCGACCCGCCCCACGAGTTCCGCGTCCTGGCCCGCGGCCGCGCCCCGCACTTCCTGCTGGAGACCCTGGCCCGCCGCACCTGCCGCGCCACCTGGCGGGGCGTGCCCTGCACGGTCGTCCGCACCGAGGGCGACTGGCTGCGCCTGCGCATCAGCCACCCCGACGCCCAGTCGATCCTCGACCTGGGCGCCCAGTGCGTCGAGCGCGGCATCTACGAGGTCTGGGCCCCCCTCAGCGAGTGCGCCGACCTCCACGAAACCGAAACCCCCTACCCCCTCTGACCCGCCACGACGGAACCCCACGGTGCATCCGTCCGCCCCGCGCCCCGCCATTGCCGCAGACTCCCCATTGGCCAAGGCGACCGTCTGGCGAGCTGAGCGCGACCGCACGCCACCAAGGGCGACCTCTTGGCGGGCTCGAACATCGCCGGGACGACTCACTCCTATCAGCGCGTTCGGCGTCTCACCCGCGATCGCGTCATCTCATGGCGGACCCCTGCGCGGGCCGCGTCGAACCGTCGCCGGATGTGTACAGCTCGCGGGGTGCGGCGCCTGCCTCCTCACTACAAGTGCACATCTAGCGCCCCAGCCCAACAGCCATTCGCCACATGCTCACAGTTGGCGAAGCGCGACGCCCTCACCCCCGCCACATGTGCACATCTGGCCGGGGTGAGCGGCGCCGACGCTCGCTACACGAGCGTGGACCTGCCCCGGAGCGTCACGCCGCTGTGCGGGTGGCGCCCCGGGGCGTCGCGGGTCAGGAGGCCAGGCGGGCCAGTTCCTCGTCGACGACGGACGGGTCCAGCTTCTTGAAGACCGGCTTCGGGGCGGACAGCGGGCGGCCGGCGGGCAGCTCCACGTGCTCCCAACGGGCACCGACCGTGTAGTCACCCATGATCACCGGGTACCCCGGGCCGCCGTCGAGGTCCTCGACCTCGCGGATCTCGGGCATCGGCGCGTGTACGCCCTGGCCGCCGAGCAGCTCGTGGATCTTCTGAGCGGCGTGCGGCAGGAACGGGGTGAGCAGCGTGTTCAGGTCGCTGACCGCCTGCAGCGCGACGTAGAGGATCGTCGCGAGCCGGTCCCGCCGCTCGGGCTCCTTGATCTTCCAGGGCGCCTGGTCGGAGAGGTACTTGTTGGCTTCGCCGACGACCCGCATCGCCTCGGTGATCGCGGCCTTCTGGCGGTGCGTGGCGATCAGCGAGCCGACCGTGTCGAACGCGCCCCGCACGGAGTCGAGCAGCGCCGAATCCTCGGCGGTCAACGACGAGGGCACCGGCACCGAGCCGAAGTTCTTCGCGGCCATCGAGATCGACCGGTTGACGAGGTTGCCCCAGCCCGCGACGAGCTCGTCGTTGTTGCGCCGCACGAACTCCGACCAGGTGAAGTCCGTGTCGGTGGACTCCGGCCCGGCGACCGCGACGAAGTACCGCAGCGCGTCGGCGTCGTAGCGGGACAGGAAGTCGCGCACGTAGATCACGACACGCTGCGACGAGGAGAACTTGCGGCCCTCCATCGTCAGGAACTCGCTCGACACGACCTCGGTCGGCAGGGCCAGCTTCCCCAGCGGACCCGGCTCGCCGCCCTTGGTGCCCTCGCCGTTGTAGGCGAGCAGCTCGGCGGGCCAGATCTGCGCGTGGAAGGTGATGTTGTCCTTGCCCATGAAGTAGTAGGACGTCGCCCCGGCGTCGGCCGCCCACCAGCGCTTCCACGCCTCGGGGTCGCCGGTGCGGCGCGCCCACTCCACCGCCGCCGACAGGTAGCCGACGACCGCGTCGAACCACACGTACAGGCGCTTGTTGGGGTTGTCCTGCCAGCCCGGCAGCGGCACGGGGATGCCCCAGTCGATGTCGCGGGTCATGGCCCGCGGCCGCACGTCATCAAGAAGATTCGTGGCGAACTTGAGCACGTTCGGGCGCCAGTCCGTGCGCGTCTGCAGCCACTCGCCCATCGCGGGCGCCAGCGCCGGCAGGTCGAGGAAGAAGTGCTCGGTCTCGATGAACTTCGGGGTCTCGCCGTTGATCCGCGACCTCGGGTTGATCAGCTCCTCGGGGTCGAGCTGGCTGCCGCAGTTGTCACACTGGTCGCCGCGCGCGCTGGCGTAGCCGCACTTGGGGCAGGTGCCCTCGATGTAGCGGTCGGGCAGCGTGCGCCCGGTCGACGGGGAGATCGCGCCGTGCGTGGTCTGCTCGATCATGTACCCGTTGCCGTGGACGCCGCGGAACAGCTCCTGCACGACCGCGTAGTGGTTGCGGGTCGTGGTCCGGGTGAACAGGTCGTACGACAGGCCCAGCGCGACCAGGTCCTCCACGATGACGCGGTTGTACCGGTCGGCCAGCTCGCGGGGCCCGACGCCCTCCTTCTCCGCCTCGACGAGGATCGGCGTCCCGTGCTCGTCGGTCCCGGAGATCATGAGCACGTCGTTGCCGGCCATGCGTTGGTACCGGCTGAAGACGTCGGAGGGGACCCCGAAGCCCGACACATGACCGATGTGGCGCGGGCCGTTGGCATAGGGCCAGGCGACCGCGGAGAGGACGTGACTCATGGTTAGCCAGCCTAGTGACCGCGTCCGGGGGTTCGCGACGAGGTTAGTCGCGCGCCTTCCGGAGGAGCGCATTTCTCCGGAGGAAGGTCAGCGACCTTCAACACTGCCGGACGCGGCGCGGCGCACACCCACCGAGGTCGGGTCGGTGTCCAATGAGATCCGTGACGCAGCAGCCACCGGAGGACGAGACCGGCCGCGGCGCGCCCTGGCCGGCGCCCAGCCCGGACGCCACATGGTGGCGCGACGAGCGCCCGGGAGACGCCCCGGCCGGCACCGACCCGGATGCCGGCGTGGTGCGGCCCGCCGAGCCGCCCGAGCCGGTGCCGG
>NZ_BAAALT010000258.1:0-22412 GCF_039528515.1 Luedemannella flava | reverse complement strand
CGACCGGGCCGCCGCGGAGGCGGCGTTGAACCGGGCGCGCGCCGTGGTCGACGCGGCCCGGGCGCGGATCGGGGCGTTCGCCCGCGACGCCTACCGGGGGCACGACATCGAACGGGTGAACGCCCTGCTCGGCGGCATCAGCCCCACCGATTTCGTGATGGCCCTGGGGTATCTCGACCAGGTCTCCGAACGGCAGCGGGAGGCGCTTGACGCCGCCACCGTGGCCCGGCTCGCGGCCAGGGAGAAGGAGGCCGTCGCCACCGGACAGGCCGAGGCCGCCGCGCGGGCCCGCAAGGCCGCCGCCGACGCGCTCGCCGAGGCCGACCGCATCGCCGACCAGGCCAGGCAGGCCGCCGTCGACCTCGCCGCGCTGTCCCGGCAGCGGCAGCGGGCCTGGCGGTCCGCGCGGCGGGAGCGGGCGACGATCCTGGCGCGGTACCGCGAGCTGCGGGCGGAGAGCGCGCGCATCGCCGCGCACATCCGGGGCATGGGCAACGGGCCGCCGGTGCTGCTGCCCGGCGGGCGGCTGCCCATGCCGGTGCACGGCTGGAAGTCCAGCGACTTCGGCATGCGGTTCGACCCGTACTACCGGGTGTGGCAGCTGCACGCCGGGGTGGACATCGCGGCCGCGGGCGGGTCGCCGATCCGCGCGGTGGCCGGCGGGCGGGTGCTGCGCGCCGGCTGGAACGGCGGGTACGGGAACTACACGTGCGTGTTCCACGGCAGCTACAAGGGGCGTAGCCTCGCCACCTGCTACGCGCACCAGTCGCAGGTCCTGGTCAACGCGGGGGAGTGGGTCAGCCGCGGGGAGCTCATCGGGCGGGTCGGGACCACGGGCGCGTCCACGGGCAACCATCTCCACTTCGAGGTACGCGTCGACGGCGCGCCCGTCAATCCGCTGCCCTACCTGCCCGGCTGCCTGTGCTGAGCCGGCGCCGGGGAATCTCGGGCGCCGCCGGGCCGTTGCTCAGGTAGCATTTCCGGCTGGCCGCGAACGAGGGAGGTGACGGCGGTGCCGAGGGAAAAGGGACGCACGTTGATCGCGTCCAACAAGAAGGCACGCCACGACTACACCATCCTCGACACGTACGAGGCGGGTATCGCCCTCATGGGCACCGAGGTGAAGTCGCTGCGCGCCGGCCGCGCGTCGCTGGTCGACGCGTTCGCGCAGGAGCGCGACGGCGAGATCTACCTCTACGGCCTGCACATCCCGGAGTACGCGCAGGGCACCTGGACCAACCACGAGCCACGCCGTACGCGCAAGCTGCTGCTCAAGCACATCGAGATCGTCAAGCTGCTCACGAAGACCCGCGAGAGCGGGCTGACCATGGTGCCGCTGTCGATGTACTTCAAGGACGGCTGGGCCAAGGTCGAGATCGGGCTGGCGAAGGGCAAGAAGTCCTACGACAAGCGCCAGGACATGGCCACCCGGGACGCCAACCGGGAGATCAGCCGGGAGCTGGGTCGCCGGCTGAAGGGCCGCGCCTGACCCGCAGGGGTGAACCTCCGCGCGCGCACCGCGAACGGGCCCGGACACCGGCGTAGGTTCGGCGGTGTGGCGGAGATCATCCTTGATTTCTTCTACGCCCATCCGGAGGCACGGGTGTGGCGTGGCCTCACCGACTCCGCCCAGGTCGCCCAGTGGCTCATGGAGAACGACGTGGTCCCGCGCCCCGGGCACCGGTTCCGGCTGCGCCCCGTGGGGCTGCCGGGCCTGGACGGGCTGCTGCACGCCGACGTCGTACGGGTCGACGTGGGCCGGGCCCTGGAAATGATCTGGACGGCTGCGGACCTGCACCTGGGCGTCGTCTGGCGGCTGCACCCCGTGCCCGGCGGGACGGTCGTCGAGGTGCTGGTCACGGGCTATCTCGGCCCGGGTGGTCACACCCGCCGGGAGCAGCTCGGCGGGGCGCTCCGCACCGCGTTCGCCGACCGGCTGCCCGCCGTGCTCGCGGGCGGCAGGTTACCCGGATGAAACTGTGGGCGGGACGCGTTACTGTAGATCGGGTCGCGCGAGAGTCGCGCGGCATGCCAGGGGGTGACAGGTTTCGACTGCGGACGTGGATGCAGGTGAAGCGAGCCGAGGAAGCCGACGCCGTCTCGTTAATCGATGTCGGAAAACCACAAGCGCCAACTCTGTTAAGCGCTCCCAGCTCGTTCTCGCCGCCTGAGGCGAGTAACGGCTGTGTCGAACCGGACGTGCCTACGGTCCGGATCTCGGCATCATCTAAGTAGGCTGGCCAATTCGGTCCCGTCGCGGGGCTGATGCGGCGAGATTAATCGCGACTGAGCCCGTCACACCAACTCGCTCACGTGATTGGTGGGGCTGAGAAAGGCACAGTGAGCTGCGCTCGGAGAAGCCCTGTTGAGACGCCGGAGGACCCGGGTTCGATTCCCGGCACCTCCACGAGCCCTAGGCACCCCCTGTCCGCGGAGAGCGCGGACAGGGGGTGCTCTCTATTCCCGCTCCGGGGGCCGAGCCCCCGGACACCCCCACGATCGGTGGTTGCGGTCCGCTTTCTGGTGCGGCGCTTTTTTGGGGTACTTGCTGATTCACAGCTTGTGGGGGTGGACAGGGGTCGTCGGGGCGTTCACCATCGGTGAGGAGCACACCACAAGGAGCCACGGGTCGTCCCGCGTGCGCATTGCAGTGGCGCTTGCGCACCGGCGTCGGGCCGACTGGCCGGACCCCTGAGGAGGTGCGCCATGTCCGTCCAGACCAGCGCCAGGCCCTGGTACGCCGCGACCGGGCCCGTGGGGCTCAGCGAGTCGATCCAGGCCTTCACCCAGGTGCTGCGCGCCCCCGCCCCCGACGCGGGCTGGCGTACGCACCTCAGCGGGCGGCTCGACCCGCTGCGCGAGGCCTTCGCGGAGTACCGGGCCGCCACCGAGGGCGCGCACGGGATCTACGCCCAGGTGGTCAGCGAGGCACCCCGGCTGGCCCACGAGGTGGACGGGCTCGTCGCCGAGCACGGCGCCCTGGACCGGGCGATGAGCGCCCTGGCCCGGCAGGCCGCGGAGACCAGCGCCGACGCGGAGACGCTGCGCCGGCGCGCGCTGGACATGCTCAGCGGCCTCACCCGCCACCGCCAGCACGTCGCCGATGTCGTCTACACCGCGTACGCGGTCGACATCGGCGGGGAGTGACCCGTCAGGAAGCGGGCGACGGGGCGGCCTGGGCCGGCAGCGTGAGCGGCACGTCGATGCCGTCCAGGGCGCCGCCGCAGGCGCAGTCCGGCTCGGCCGGCAGCTGCGGCAGGACCGTCAGCAGCAGGTCGCGCAGGCGCTCGGTGTTCTCCGCGAAGACCCGGAACACCTCGGCGTGCGTGACGCCGTGGTCGCCCTCCACGCCGGCGTCCAGGTCGGTCACCAGGGCCACCGACGTGTAACAGAGCGCCAGCTCACGGGCCAGGACGGCCTCCGGGTGGCCGGTCATGTTGATGATCGTGCCGCCCGACGCGGCGTACCACCGCGATTCCGCGCGGGTCGAGAAGCGCGGACCCGGCACCACCACCATGGTGCCCTCACCCACGGCCTCGATGCCCGCGGCGGCGGCCGTGCGCAGCACGGTCGCCCTGCCCACCGGGCAGTAGGGATCCGCGAAGTTCACGTGGACCGCGCCGGTGTCGTAGAACGTCTGCTCCCGGCCCGTCGTGCGGTCGATGAGCTGATCCGGCACCACGAACGTGCCCGGCCCCAGCTCCGGCCGCAGGCCGCCCACGGCGCACGGGGCGATGATCTGCCGGACCCCGATCGAGCGCAGCGCCCAGAGGTTTGCCCGGTACGGGATTTTGTGCGGGGGATACCGATGATCGCGCCCGTGGCGCGGCAGGAACGCCACCCGTCGCCCGCCCACGTCCGCTACGGTCACCGGGTCGGACGGGGGCCCGAAAGGCGTCTCCACGACATGTTCCGTGGCTCCATCGAGCAGCTTGTAGAGGCCCGAGCCGCCGATGACGGCGAGATCCGCGAGTGCACCCACGCGGAGACTCTAACCGTGGGGCACGGCGCAAGCTATGGTGCGAGACATGCACCCGGATCCTGGCACGGCGCGCGAACCGGAGTTGACGAAGGGGCAGGCGATGAAGTCGCTGGTCGGGCAGCTGCTCGTGGCGACGCCGAACCTCCGTGACCCGAACTTCGAACGTACGGTCGTCCTGCTCGTGGCCCATGAGGCTAACGGGGCGCTCGGCGTGGTCCTCAACCGAGCCACGGAAGTGCCCGTGGGCGAGGTCCTCACCGGCTGGCAGGCGCTCGCGAGCGAGCCCGGCGTCGTCTTCGAGGGCGGCCCCGTGCAGCCCGAGGCGGCCATCTGCCTCGCCCGTGCCCGCCCCGGCCTGCCGGCGGGCCGCACCGGCTTCAGCCGCGTCGACGGCCTCATCGGCACCGTCGACCTCTCCGGCGACCCGGAGACCTTCAAAGAAGATCTTCTTCAGGTACGGGTGTTCGCCGGCTACGCGGGCTGGGCCGGCGGCCAGCTGGAGGAGGAGATCGCCCAGGGCTCCTGGTTGACCTTCGCGTCGCTTCCCGGCGACGCCTTCGACCCCCGGCCGGACAACCTCTGGCAGATGGTGCTGAGGCGCCAGGGCGGCCTGATCGCGGCCGTGGCCCACTACCCGTCGGACCCGGCGCTGAACTGAGGTTGGGATACCTCGTGTGACCCCCGGCGTGGGGGTGTGTACTATTGCGCGAGTGCCCGGGTGCAAGGTCGGGCACGGGGGGCCGTGGCGCAGCTGGTAGCGCACCACACTGGCAGTGTGGGGGTCAGGGGTTCGAGTCCCCTCGGCTCCACCCAATCCGAACAGGGCGTTCATCCGACGTGATGAGCGCCCTGAGTCTTTTGGAGATCCATAGGTGGTGCGGCTAACCTGGCCGCGAACTGCGGCTATGCGGCGAGCTGGTAGGCGGCAGGCGACGCCCGAAACTGACGGCAGCGGCGGCATCAGGGCTGCTGCGCCGACAATTGGACAATTACGTGCGGAACTCAGCGCTCGTTGACCACATGTAACGGCCCAAACGTTGGCTTCGCCTCCGTCCGCTATGACGAATAGCCGCCCACTGCCGCGATGGAGATCTTGCGGTTACGGCACGGTCGGTCGCTATGGCCGCGTCATTGAGGGTGCCGCACAGCGTGCTGTCGGCCATGTCGCTCACAGGTTGGTTCCAGACCTGCGCCGTCGGCAGCGAATGTCGAGCTCGGCTCATCAACACGAGATGCCGGATCGGCCGCGACGCGGCCCAGTAGCTCGCTGAGGGTTGCCCGCTCCGTGGCTGACAGGTGGGCGAACAGCTCGCTCTCGACCTCGGTGAACGTTGCCTCCAGGGCCTTCACCGCGTCGTGGCCGGCGGGGGTGATCTCGACGATGTGCCGGCGCCGGTCCGACGGGTCGCGTCGACGGTAGATCAACTCTGCGCGTTCCAGCTCGTTGAGGATCGCCACGAGCACGCTCGGGTCGCATTCCAGGAGCTCGACGAGCATCTGCTGGCAGGCCGGTTCGGCTTCGAGGTACGTCAGCACCGTCGCCTGTCGGGGCGTCAGCCGGTTGGTACTCAAAGCGGCCCGTAGCCGGGCATCCGTGAGCGAGCCCCGCTTGGCGAGCAGCAGGCTCAGCCGGTGCGTCGGATCGTCCCGGCCACTTCGTTCCATGTCAGGAACGGTAACAGACCTCGTATTGCCTATCTCCGAAAATTATTGATATGGTTCTACGATCGATTGTACGAGATAATGGAGTACCGAATGGATATTGCGTACATCGTTACCGCCGTCGTGGTGTCGGCCCTGCTCGTGTTCACCGCCCGCAACAAGCTGGTCCGGCAGAAGGACGTGGTGGAGGTCCTGACCCGGGTCGGGGTTCCGGATCGGATGTTCCCGGTGCTGGCCACGCTGCAACTGCTCGGCGCGGCGGGGCTGCTGATCGGGATCTTCTACCGCCCGCTCGGCATCGCCGCGGCTGTGGGTGTGGTCCTGTTCTTCCTCGGGGCGGTCATCTCCCATCTGCGCGCCAACGACGCCAAGAACGCGCCCATGCCGGCCGTGTTCACGGTGCTCTCGGCTGCTCCGCTGGTCCTCGGGCTGGCCAGCCTCTGAGCTTCGCCGCGGGTTCGGGCCCGGATCGCGGCGGCGATCCGGGCCCTTTTGTCCGCGACTCGAGCCCGGGCGTCACCCGTGGCCGAGGCGGAAACCGATCCCGCGTACGGTGATGACCCAACTGCTCGCGCCGAGCTTGTTCCGGAGCGTCGCGACGTGTGTGTCGACCGTCCGTCGCGACCACGAGTCGCCCCAGATCTCCACCATGAGGCGCTTGCGGGGGATGACCGTGTCCGGGTTGGACGCCAGCAGGAACAGCAGGTCGAATTCCTTCCTGGTCATGTCGACCGGGCGACCGGCGAGGCGGACCTGGCGAGCGTTAACATCGATCTCCAGCGAGCCGTGGCAGATCGTCCGGGCGACCCGGGTCCGGGGCCGGATCCGCCGCATCACCGCGTCCATGCGGGCCAGCAGCTCGCGGAACCCGTACGGCTTCACGAGATAGTCGTCCGCGCCGGCCTGGAGCCCGAGCACCCGGTCGAGCTCCGCGCCCCGCGCCGTGACCGCGATGACCGGGGTGTCGCATGCCGACCGGATGCCCCGGCACACCTCCAGCCCGTCCAGATCGGGCAGCTCCAGGTCGAGCAGCACGATGTCGGCCTCTTCGTGCGCCTGTAGCGCCACCACGCCCGTGTCCACACTGAGGACCTCGTGGCCGTGCCGGCGCAGCCCGCGCGCGAGGGTTTCCGCCTCGGCCCGGTTGCTTTCGACCACAAGCACTCTGTGGTTGGTTAGGTGGCTCGTGAGGCCCCACCGGATCTCCGGTTGGTCCCCCTCCGCTGGGACCAGCACTTCGCCGCCGCAGGAACATCGCTTGTCGAGTTCGAGAAGATTAGAAGAGCGCTGCATTTTTCCCTCAACCAGTCACTTCAGGCTTCATGGAAGTTATCTCGACCGTACCCATTAGCGCAGACGTAGTCAATTGACAATTGACGATTGCTGATCGAACGGCATCATGCATGTACCCCAAGCCCTGGCGCGCTTAACCTGTGGATTTGCGGGTTGCTCAGCCGGGATCGTTATGCGTACCGTCGCGTTTGTTAAATTTGTGTTGCGGGGGCCTGAGTATGCGCCGCAACAGTTGGTCGACTTACGTTTTCTTGAACCATTCCAGTGTACTACTACTCAATGTGCCCGGATTCCGACAACGCAATTGAGATATATGTAGTATGCATCCAGACGGAACTCCGAAAAGGCAGCGACAATGCGCAGTCGACATTGGCCGCCATTCGCCGGAGTGCGTCAGTTGGCGACGTATGCCGCCCGACGTTTCAGATCGTCCCGGTCCAGGGCGTCCAGCAGGGCCGCGGCCAGGTCGGCATAGGTCAGCGTGCGGGCCTTGGGCAACGGCGCCGAGGAACTGAGCCGGTAGCGACCGGTCGGCGGTTTCTCCAGTAGCCGGGGCGGACGCAACGAGGTCCAGTCGGCGTCGCTGGCGGCCAGCACCGCCTCCATCCGCCGCATGTCCTCGTACGTGGCCCCGAAGAAGCGGTCCAGGATGGGCATGACGACGCGACGGTCGAAGAACGCCTGGTCCTCCCGCGGGCCGACCGGGGAGGCGGAGACGACCACGATCCGTTTGATCCCCTGTTCGGACATGGCGTGCAGCAGGTTGCGGGTCCCCTCCGAGTAGGTGACCGTCGGTTCCCGCGAGGTGCCGATGCCGAGGGTGGAGATGACCGCGTCCACTCCCCGCAGGGCCCCGACGACGCGGTCACGGTCGTGGACATCGAGAGCGACGCTGCTCAGCTGCGGGTCCGGTGCCGAGGGCCGGTGCGGCTTACGGGCGAGGGCGGTGACGCCGTATCCGCGCGACAGCGCCTGCTCGACCACCAACCTGCCGGTGCGGCCGTTTGCTCCGACAACGGCGATTCTCATGGCACTCCGATCTCATGACGGCCTCAGAAGCCGGGGAACGCTTTGCGCAGGTCCTCCAGGGTCAGCCCAGCGGCGTCGAGCGAGATCCCCGGTGGTGTGTGCGCCGGTGCGAGACGGCCGGCGGTCAGCCGGAGGAACGCCTCCGCCGGGATGGTGAGGGTGGGCGCCGGCCCGGACGGCGCATCCACGAGGCTTGTCGATTCGTCGAAGGCGAGCCCGAACCGGCGCTCGGGATCGGTGGTCCGGACGGTCAGCACCAGGGGGGCGTCACCGACGGCGGCGGGTTGGCCGATCCAGCCGATGAGCATCCGCAGGGGCTCGAAGAGGAACTCCACCGCCTCCGGCGCCAACGTCGCCGCGGGGTCCGACGCCACCGCGATATCCCAGGTATGCAGGGTGAACTCATTGAGTCGTAGCGACGCGGTGGTCAGCACGTCGATCGGCGCCGGCAGGAAACCCAGGTCGACCCGGAGCTCCTCCCGCCGCGTCGGATCGAGTGCCTCGAAGCGACCGACGAGGGTCTCGTTGGACTTGATGAAGCCGGCAGCCTGTTCGCCCGGGGCCAACGCGTTCCAGCGGTCCCAGACCGACTCCCGGAACCCGGGGCCGGGCGCTTCCGCGGTGCCCAGCGCCGTATCGAGGGAGGCGAGCAGGATCTCGGCGCCGCTGCCCAGGTGGCTCAGCACGTCGGCGATCGTCCACTCGCTCGCCGCCGACCTGCCGGTCAGCTCCTGCGGCGTCATCGCCCGCACGCGGTCCACGAGGTCGCGGTGCCCGCTGCGGAGCGCGGCGATCGCCTGGTCGGTCCGCCCTGTCACGGCTGGTACGGCCTGTTGGTCCGGGCGTCCAGCAGGGCCTCGCCCCACCAGCCGAGCTCGCCCAGCAGGGTTGTCGCGGCCGCCTCCGCCGGCTCCGGGTCGACCAGCGTGCCGTCCTCCCCGAACAGCTCCCAGTAGTTGGCGAAACTGACGCAGTCGCGCACGCTGACCGCGTGCATCTCGGCGAAGATCAGGCGCAGCTGCTCGACCGCCCGGAGGCCGCCGGAGCTCGCCCCGTATGACACGAACCCGATCGGCTTGGCCCGCCACTCGGTGTAGGTCCAGTCGATCAACGCCTTGATCGAGGCGGGGAAGCTGCGGTTGTACTCCGGCGTCACCACGATGAACGCGTCCGCCTCGTCAAGCACCGCGACCAGCTGCTTCATGTCGGCCGGCCGGGGGTCCGTGGTGGCGATCGCGGGCGGCTCGGGCCCGAGGACCAGCGGGAGATTCGCCTCCGCCAGGTCGACCCGGTCCACTTTGAAACGGCCGTCTCGCTGTGCCTGGTCGACGATCCAGTCCGCGACCACCGGGCCGAATCGACCCTCCCGCACACTGCCGAGTATCACGACGAGTTTAAGAACCCTGCCGGACATCCGCACCCCCTTTGTATACAGATCTTGCTGGCGTTTCGCATGCTTTCCCCAGGCCATTCTGTGAACCGGGTCGCGCGGGCAACCAGACCCGGCCGGGACTAGTACTGACAGGGCGACCATGGGGCCGGACCGGCACTCCTGGCATGGAGTTGACATCGACCCGACGAAAGTTGGCCAAGACTTGAAGATTTACGGTCTTGAACTTTTCGGCGGCCCCCGGAAAAACTGGGCACCGGACATTCTGACGGTGTTTGCACGTACGTCAACCATCCCCCGCGAATATTTCCGAGATTTCTGCCTGTGTATTCCGTCACCGTATCCGATAACCCGGAAGGTTGTTTGATGTGACTGCTACGACCGCGGCTCCGACATCCGATGTCGATCTTTACTCCGACGAATCCGTGCTGGCTCCGTACGCCAATTACCAGATGTTGCGGGAGCTCGGTTCGGCGGTCTGGCTGAGCCGGTACCAGGTGTGGGGGATGGTGCGGTATGCGGAGGTCTACGCCGCGCTGCACGACCACGACACCTTCTCGTCCGGGTCCGGGGTCGGTCTGAGCGACGAACTCAACAAGGTGATGGCCGGCGGCACGATCGGCAGCGACCCGCCGGACCACGATCGGCTCCGTCAGGTCATCGGCCGCCAGCTCACCCCGAAGGCGCTCCGCGTGCACCAGGAGCACGTGCAGCGCAAGGCCGCCGTGCTGGTCGACGAGCTCATCGAGCGCGGATCCTTCGACGCGGTTCCGGAGTTCGCCCAGCGGTTCCCGGTGTCGATGGTGCCGGACCTGCTCGGTTGGCCCGAGAACGAGACCGGCAATCTGCTGGCCTGGGCCTCGGCCGGGTTCAACGCCCTGGGCCCGATGAACGAACGCACCATGGCCGGCTTCCCGGTCCTGAAGGAACTGTGGGAGTTCCTCGACGAACTCGCCACCACCCGGAACCTGCGCCCGGACAGTTGGGGCGCGAATCTGATCGCGGCGGTGGACTCCGGCGAGGTCGAGGCGAAGAAGCTGCCCGTGCTGCTCGGCGACTTCCTGGTGCCGTCGCTGGACACGACGGTCAGCGCCCTGGCCAGCATGGTCTGGCTGTTCGGCAACAACCCCGACCAGTGGCGCAAGGTCCGCGAGGACCCGTCGTTGGTCGCGGCCGCGTTCAACGAGACGGTCCGGCTGGAGACCCCGGCCCGTGGGTTCTGCCGACTGGTCACCCGGGACCACGAACTGTCCGACGGGGTGACGATGGCGGCCGGCTCCCGGCTGTTCCTGCTGTACGCCGGCGCCAACCGGGACGACCGGGTCTTCACCGACCCCGACACCTTCGACGTCACCCGGCACAACGTCACCAGCCACCTCGCCTTCGGGCACGGCATCCACGGCTGCGTCGGCCAGGGGCTGGCCCGGATGGAGGCGCACGCCCTGTTCCGTGAGCTCGCCGCCCGGGTCGAGCACATCGAGGTGGGAGAGGCGACCTGGCGCCGGCACAACACGATCCGTGGCCTGGCCGCGCTGCCCACGACGCTGCACACCTGACCGATCCGGACTTCACGTTGGCGAGGTTGATTGATGCGCATCACTGTTGACCGCGACCGGTGCGAGGGGCACGGCGTGTGCGAGACCGCCGCCCCGGACCTGTTCCAGATCGACGACGAGGGGGATCTGGTCTTCCATCTCGACGGCCACGACATCCCCGAGGAGCAGTGGGCTGCCGCCACGAACTCCGTCCTCACCTGTCCGGTCGCCGCGCTGAAACTGGAGAAGTGACGCCATGCCGCAGTCGGTGTTCCGTCCCGCGTCCGCACGTACCCTCGATCTGATCGCGCAGCTCAACCAGGAACAGCGCTGCAACTTCCTGATGGCCAGCAACTACGTCAACCCGTCGGCGGCCAAGCTCGGCTACCTGCTGGACGACCTGGTGCACGTCGGACCGCGCGGACCCCGGGTGACCTACCTGCTCAGCTCCGGCCTGGAGGCGCTGTCCGCGGCGATCAAACTGGCCCGGCACACGGCGGTCCGGGACGGCCGCGACAACGGCGGATGGATCCTGCTGATCGATCCGCACGACCGGTACCAGGGGTTCATGGACCCGGTGGGCGCGGGTACGGACGCCGCGCTGATCCCGCACGTGGTCAGCGCGCCCACCGCGACGGAGGCAAGCGAGCGGTACGGGACCACGCCGTGGGCCGGGGTGATCGTGGTCCGGGAACCGGACACCGATCTCGACGACCCTCGACTGCGCGCGCTGCTGGCCGACTGTCGGCAGGGCGGCGGCCTGGTCATCCTCTCCTGCACCGACCTGGAGTTGACCGGGACGGACATCTTCGCCAACCCGCTCGACGCGGACGCGGTCGTGTTCGGGGAGACCCTGGCCGACCGGCAGGTGCCGTTCGGCGCGCTGACCATGGCCGACGAGGTGCAGAAGATCTGGCGCAACCACACCGACTGCTTCGCGCACACCTCCACCTACGGCGGCAACGTCGTCTGTGCCGAGGTGGTCCTGGACGTGCTGGACCGGGCCGGCGTCATCACCGACCGGCACCGGGCGGTGATGAGCAGGATCGAGGCCGACCCGAGGACCACCATCGAGTACTGGGGTCGTCACATCAACCCGACGATCGCGGACATGGCCCGGACGTTCAACCTGAACCCGGACGTCCGCCGCGCGGCCGGCGGGCGGCTCACCGTCGGCGACGGTCGCGACGTCATCGACTGCGCCGGCGGGTTCGGCAGCAACCTGCGTGGCCACAATCCTCCCGACCTGGTGCCGGAGGTGCTCAAGGCGCACGACCCGGACCACGACTACTTCGTCGACCTGGAGCGTGAGCTGGCCGAGCTGACCGGGCTGCCGCACGCCTTCCCGTCGGTGAGCGGCGCCATCGGCAACCACACGGCTGTGACGCTGGCGGCCCTGGCGCAACCGGGCCGCCGGACCGTGGTGACGTTCAAGGGCAACTACGGCGGCAAGACGCTGTTCTCGCTGAACCTGAGCAAGTACGGACCGCAGAAGACCGAGTCGGTCGAGGACGCGTTCCGGCCGTACTACGCGAAGCTGGTCTACCTGGACCCGTTCGCCCCGGACGCGGTGGAGCAGTTCCAACGGGTGGTGCGCGAGGACCCGGTCGCCCTGGTGTGGTTCGAGCTGATCCAGGGCGCGTCGTGCCGGATGCTACCGGCCGACCTGCTCGCGGCGGTCGACCAGCTCCGTGCCGAGGCGGGCTATCTGGTCGGCGTGGACGAGGTGCTCACCGGCGGTTGGCGCAGCGGCACCCACTACCTCGCCCACCGGGACGTGATGCGGCGGGCGGACATCGTCACCCTCGGCAAGACCATCAGCGACATGACCATGCCGGCGGCGGCCGTGATGGTCTCCGCGGACGTGCACCGGCGGGCCACGAAGACCGATCCGGAGCAGGTGCGCCGGCTGCGCGACGCGTACCGCCACAACCTCGGCGCGCACATCGCGGTGCATGCCCTGCGGACGATGGACCCGGAGACCGTGGCCCGCCACCAGGACGCGTACGCCGGGTTCCGCACCGCGCTCGACGCCATCTGCCGGGAGTCGAACGTGCTGGGGCCGGTCGCCGGCCGGGCCGCCCACCTGCGGCTGACCCTGGCCGGCCGGGGGCTGTCCTTCGCCCAGGGATCCGTACCGCACACCCTGCTCACCCTGGCCCTGGCGGACCTGATCTTCCAGCGCGGCGGTGTCTACGTCCCGCTGTTGGGGATCCGCCACCGGGTCGCGGCCGACCCGGTGGACCTGGCCGACCTGGCCGCCCGGATCGAGACGGCCACGCGCGACCTCACCCCGCCGATGATCTACCGGCACGCGTTGGGATGCCTGCTCGGTCAGAAGTCGTCGTTGCTGGGCCGGCTGCTGAAGGGCCGGGCGGCGACGCCGCGGGTGCCCGCCCGGAGCGTCCCGGACTCCTCGCTCACCCGGCCCTGACCCAACCTCACGCTCGACAACAAGGAGGCGTACCTGTCATGCAGGTCGACAACCCCGCCATGCAGGTGCTCAAGCTGGCCACCGCGAGCTGGATGGCATCCGCGGTGAGCGCCGCCGCCGAACTGGGCGTCGCGGATCACCTCAGCTCCGGGCCCCGGACCGTCACGGAGCTCGCCGACGCGGTCGGCGCCCACGAGCAGACCCTGTACCGGCTGCTGCGCGCCTGCGCGGACATCGGCCTGTTCCGGGAGGCCCCCGGCCGCGTCTTCGCCCTCACCGACGTCGGCGACGCGCTGCGCAGCGACTCGCCCCACTCGCTGCGGAACTTCGCCCGCTGGGTGGCCCTGCCGGCCGACCGGCACACCTGGGACGGCCTGACCCGGACCGTACGGACCGGCGAGCCGTCGTTCGTCGGCGTGCACGGCGTCGAGGTGTGGGAGCACTTCCGGGACAACCCGGAGGTGGCGGAGATCTTCGACAACGCGATGACCGAGCTGTCCCGGCAGGTGATCGCGCCGACCGTGGCCGCCTACGACTTCAGTGGGTTCCGCCGCGTCGTCGATGTCGGCGGCGGCCACGGCACCCTGCTGGCGCAGATTCTCACGGCTGTCCCGACGGCCCACGGGGTGCTGTTCGACCAGCCCGAGGTGATCGAGGGCGCGGGCGCGCCGCTGGACGCCGCCGGGGTGCGCGAGCGCAGCGAGCTCGTCGCCGGCGACTTCTTCACGGCCGTACCCGCCGACGGGGACGCGTACGTGCTGTCGAACATCATCCATGACTGGGACGACGAGCCGTCCCGGCAGATCCTGGCCAACATCCGCGACGTGATGGCTCCCGACGCGCGGGTGCTGCTGATCGAGGCGGTGCTGCCGGACGACACCAGCCCGTCGCTGACAGTGAAGCTGATGGATCTCGACATGCTCGTGATCAGCGGCGGCCACCAGCGCAGCGGCGCCCAGTTCGACGCCCTGTTCCAGCAGGTCGGGCTGAAGCTGTCGCGGATCGTCGCGGGCGGGCTGTGCAGCGTCGTCGAAGCCACCCGCGCCTGATCGCAACCGAGGAAGGAGTCCGAGATGCCGTTCATCCGCGCCGGGGACGGGTACCTGGCCGTGTTCAACATGTTCACCTGCAACAACGAGGAGGAGCAGCAGCGGATCGTCGACGAGATGAAGGAGATCGTCGACAACGCCGACTACCCCGGCTGGGTGTCGTCCACTGTGCACGCCGCGGTGGACTCGCCCGGCACCGCCAACTACGTGCAGTGGCGTAGCAGGGCCGACCTGGAGGCCCGGTACGCCGGGGCGAAGTACCAGCAGGGGGTCGTCCCGCTGTTCCAGCAGATCGCGACCTCGGTGCGGCTGCTCAAGACCGAGGCGGTGTTCGTCCAGCACCACCGGGACCAGGACTTCATCGAGATCGGGCCGCACCGCGACGACTACACCGTGATCATCGTGATGGAGTGCGCGCCCGAGAACCAGCAGGCCCTCGTCGACGCCCTCGGGCAGCGCGACGACTGGCTGATGACCGTGCCCGGCTACCGCGCGCACGCGATCTGCCGGGGGGTCGAGGGGACGTTCATCATCCTGTACGCCCAGTGGGAGAGCAAGGAACACTACGACGCCTTCCACCACCTGCCCGAGTCCGAGCGGCCGGCCGAGGTGCAGAGGATCCGCGCGTTCACCGACACCATCATCACCGAGCGCCGGGCGAACACGTACCGGCCGGTGCACTCCCGGTCGGCGGCCCCGGCCCCGGTCAGCTGAAGGAGGACCCAGATGTCACGCGAAACCAACGAGGCGACCCTGACCAGGGCGATCGAGGCGATCAACGCCGGCGACGTCGAGACGGGCGTGAACACCCTGTTCGCCGAGGGCGCCGTGGATCACGATCCGGCCCCGGGTCAGGGTCCGGGTCGTGCCGGCTTCCTCGCCTTCTTCCGCACCCTCAGCGCCGCGTTCCCGGACCTGCGGCTGGAGCAGCGGTACGTGACCGCGAACGACGAGCACGTGGCGATGGCCTTCATCGTCTCCGGAACGCATCAGGGTGACTTCAACGGAGTGCCGCCGTCCGGTCGGGCCTTCAAGGTCAACGGCGTGGAGTTCTTCCGGTTCGTGGACGGCCAGGTCGTGGAGCGGTGGGGCCTCACCGACGACATGAGCCTGCTCGGCCAGCTCGGTCTCCTCTCCCTGCCGCACTAGTGGACACCGGAGGTCTCGTCGTCGTCGGGGCGTCCCTCGCCGGCCTGCGGGCTGTCGAGACGGCCCGACTGACCGGGTATGCCGGTGCCATCACGCTGGTCGGCGCGGAACCGCACCCGCCGTACGACCGGCCGCCGCTGTCCAAGGAGTTTCTCGACGGACCCGACGAGCCGCCGCCGCCGTACCTGCGGACCGCGGCGTCGCTGCGCACGGAGCTCGGCGTGGACTCCAGGCTCGGTGCCGCGGCGACCGCGCTGGACCCGGACGCCCGGACGGTGACCGTGGGCGGCACCGAGTTGCGGTACGACGCGCTGGTGGTGGCCACCGGGGCGGCCGCCCGCCCACTGCCCGGTGCCGCCGGGCTGGCCGGGGTGCACACCCTGCGCGGGCTCGACGACGCCCGGGCGATCCGGGCCGCGCTGGTGCCGGGTACCCGGATGGTCGTCGTGGGCGCCGGATTCATCGGAGCGGAGCTCGCCTGCGCAGCCGGGCGTCGAGGGATCGCGGCCACGGTGGTGGAAGCGGCCCCGACCCCGATGGGCCGGGCGGTCGGTGCCGAGCTGGGGCCGGTACTCGGTGCGGTGCTGCGGCGGCACGGCGTCGACCTGCGGTGCGGCAGCGGGGTCACCGCGGTCGACGGGACCGACCGGGTCCGGGCGGTTCGGCTGGCCGACGGTACGCACCTGCCGGCCGACCTGGTCGTGGCCGGCATCGGCGCAGCCCCCGCGACGGAGTGGCTCGCCTCGTCCGGGCTGAAGCTGGACGACGGCGTGGTCTGCGACGAGACGCTGTCCGCCGGCGCCGACGGGGTGTACGCGGCCGGTGACGTGGTGCGCTGGTTCAATCCGGCGTTCGGCCAGACGATGCGCCTGGAGAACTGGACCACCGCGGCCGAACAGGCGTCGGTGGCAGCCCGCAACGCGGTCAACCCCGATGCCGCCCGCCCGTGCGCGACGGTGCCGTACTTCTGGTCCGACTGGAACGGCGACCGCGTCCAGTTCGTCGGGTTGCCGGAGGCCGATGAGACCGCGTTCGTCCAGGGCGGACCGGACGGGGACGACTTCCTCGCCCTGTACCGCCGGGGGGACCGGGTCATCGGTGCCCTGGGGCTGAACCAGCGGCGCGCGGTGACGCGGCTCCGCTCGGCCATCGCCCGGGGCGCGGGCTGGGACGAGACGGTGGCCACGCAGCGTGGCTAACCGCTTTGGTCGGCTAGGTCCCGCGACCGGTCTGGAGCTTGTCCAGCCTGACCCGGGTCTCGTCGTCGTCCGGCAGCAGAACGACCAGACGCAGGTCCGGATCGGACAGCTGCAACGTCTCGAACGCGAGCCGCAGCGTGCCGACCTCATGGTGGGAGAGTTCACGGATCCCGGTACGGCGCCCGCCGAGGGGTCGCCGCTGCCACCGTTCGGTGAACTCCTCGCCGGCGTGGCTGGCCAGCCGATGGGCGAAGGCGTCCACCGCCGGATCGCCCCAACGCAGCTCGTACAGGTCCGCGACGTGTTCGTCCGCGACCCGCTCCCAGTCCGGGTAGGCCGCCCGGGCCCGGTCGTCGACGAAGGTGAACCACAGCACGTTCGGCGGATCGCCGTCGAGTACGCCGAGCGAGCCGACCAGTTGCTGGTAGCCCTCGGTCCAGGCGAGCAGGTCACCGAGGTGGTTGGCCACGAAGCTCGGCGCCGGCTCCAGTTGACGCAGCAGTGCCCGGACCGTCGGCCGGACCGTACGGACGACCTCCCGGGTACGCGGGCCGAGTTCGATGCCGGAGGTGACCGCGGCGAGCCGGTGCAGGTGCTCGGTGTCCTCGTCGCCTAGGCGCAGAGCCCGGGCCAGTGCGCTGAGCACCTTGGCCGACGGGCGGGTGTCCCGACCCTGCTCCAGCCGGGCCAGGTACTCGACGCTGACGTCGGCGAGGGTGGCGAGTTCGGCTCGGCGCAGCCCGGGGGTACGCCTGCCGGGGCTGACCGGGAGCCCGACCTGAACGGGGGTCACGGCCTCTCGCCGGCTGCGTAGGAAGGCCCCCAGTTCGCCGGACACCGTGCCGCCACGCGTGTCAGCGGAGGGTGGCCCTTTGGGGGATACGCTCAGCCCGGCCTCCCTTTGCGACCTTGTCCGACCAGACCATAAGGGTCCTGTCCTGTCCACTTTACTCGCGAAGGAAGCCATGAGCACAATCGATGTGACTGCCCCACCGCGGGCCGGGCGCCGGGAGTGGCTTGGCCTGGCGATCCTCTCCCTGCCCGCGCTGCTGGTCTCGATGGACCTGACCGTGCTGCACCTCGCCGCCCCGGCGATCAGCGCTGACCTGCGGCCCTCCGCCGCGCAGTTGTTGTGGATAGTCGACATCTACGGCTTCCTCATCGCCGGCTTCCTGATCACCATGGGTACCCTCGGCGACCGGATCGGCCGCAGGCGGCTCCTGCTGCTCGGCGCGGCGGCCTTCGGGGTGGCCTCGGTGCTCGCCGCGTTCTCGGTCAATGCCGAGATGCTGATCGCCGCCCGGGCGCTGCTCGGCATCGCAGGCGCGACCCTGGCTCCGTCGACGGTCGCGCTGATCCGCAACATGTTCCACGATCCGGCCCAGCGCACCACCGCCATCTCGATCTGGTTCATGAGCTTCATGGCCGGTTCCGCCGTGGGGCCGCTGATCGGCGGCGCACTGCTCGAGGTCGCCTGGTGGGGGTCGACGTTCCTGATCGGCGTGCCGGTGATGGCACTGCTGCTCGTCCTCGGTCCGGTCCTGCTACCGGAGTACAAGGCGCCGCAGCCCGGCAGGTTGGACCTGCCCGGCGCGCTCACCGCGCTGGTGGCGATCCTGAGCGTGATGTACGGGCTCAAGCAGGTGGCCGAGCATGGGCTGGCCGTGACGCCGCTGGTCATGGTCGCGGTGGGGCTGCTCCTCGGCGTGGTGTTCCTGCGGCGGCAACGCACCGCGGCCGCTCCGCTGC
The DNA here is from genome assembly GCF_039528515.1 of Luedemannella flava. Classification (NCBI taxonomy): domain Bacteria; kingdom Bacillati; phylum Actinomycetota; class Actinomycetes; order Micromonosporales; family Micromonosporaceae; genus Luedemannella; species Luedemannella flava. The sequence goes on along the minus strand of NZ_BAAALT010000258.1, from coordinate 3,941 downwards.
TCGATCTGAACCTGTTCCGGTTGCGCACCGCGAGCGTGTCCGTTCTCGCCCTGACCATCGGCGCGGTCGCCGTCGGCGGCGTGGGCTATCTGAGCGCCCAGTACCTGCAGCTGGTCGCGGGCCAGTCGCCCATCATGGCCGGGCTGTCGATGGTGCCGCCGCTGCTGACCGGGATCGTCACCACGACCGTCACGCCGATGATCGGCCGTCGGATCAGGCCGGGCACCAGGATCGCGGTCGGCCTGGTGGTCGCGACGATCGGGTTGCTCGTGGTGAGCCGGGCGAACGACGAAACAGCGGTGGCGTACGTGATCGTCGGGCTGGTGCTGCTCTTCGGCGGGATCATGCCGGTGCTGGCGCTGGGCGTGGACATCGTGGTCGCGGCGGCGCCGCCGGAGCGTACGGGCGCCGCGTCCGCGATCACCGAGACCGCGCAGGAACTCGGCATCGCCCTGGGGATCGCGGTCCTGGGCAGCATCACCACCGCGATCTACCGCCAGGGGATGCGCGACACCGTAGCGCCGCCGGGAGTGCCCGCCGACGCGGCGGAGGCGGCGCGGTCCACCCTCGGCGCCGCTGACGACGTGGCCGGTCAGCTCGGCCCGGCAATGCTCGAGAGCGCCCGGCGGGCGTTCACCGACGGAGTTCAGCTGGCCGCGGTGGCCAGCGCGGTCATGCTGGCGATCACGGCCGTCGTCGCCGCGATCGTGCTGCGTCGGGTCACGACCAGCACCGGCGCGACGCACTAGCCGGGCGTTCCCGCGGGTGTCGCAGGCGGCACCCGCGGGCGGCTCAGTGGGGTCGGCTGGCCGTGGTCAACCGGCTCAGGGCGGCAGGGTCGAGGGTGAGTGCCGCGGCGGCGACGTTCTCCTCCAGGTGGTCGATCCGGCTGGTGCCCGGGATCGGCACGACCGCCACCTGCCACACCTCGGCCTGCTGCTGGACCCAGGCGAGGGCGACCTGACCGGGTCGGACACCGTGCTGCCGGGCGACGTCCCGCACGACCTCGGCGAGGGTGGGGGAGACCCCGGCGATGTGCGGCGGGCGTGGGCGGGCGGATGCGGCCAGGTTGAGCCCGCCGGCACCCTGCGGGCAGTACGGCACCACGCCGACGCCGAGCTCGCGGCACACCGGCAGGATCTCCTCGACCTCCCGGCTGACCAGTGACCACTGTGCCTGGAGCGCGGCGATCGGGTGGACCGCGTGTGCCGCGCGCACGTCCGCGCCGGTCACGTTGGACAGGCCCAGGTGGCGCACCTTGCCCGCCGTGACCAGCTCGGCCATCGCGCCGACGGTCTCCTCGATCGGCACGGTCGGATCGCGGTCGTGCAGGTAGTAGAGGTCGATCACGTCCGTCGCGAGCCGGGTCAGGCTCGCCTCACACGCCGCGCGCACGTAGGCGGCGTCGCCCCGCGCGCCCAGCCCGCCGTTCGGGGTGGTCACCACACCGAACTTGGTGCACAGGACCGCCTCGTCACGCCGTTGCCGCAGGGCCCGCCCGACGAGTGTCTCGTTGCGTCCGCCGCCGTACAGGTCGGCGGTGTCGAGCAGCCGCACGCCCAGGTCCAGCGCGCGGTGGATCACGGCGATGGCGTCGCGGTCGCCGTCCGGTGCCCGGGACCCGGCAAGCCGCATGCAGCCCAGGCCCTGGATCGGAACGGTCAGGCCGGTGGATCCCAACGGGGTGGTGCGCATCGCGTCCTTTCAGAGTGCCGAGGTGGGCTTCGGTGGCTCGCCGGTCCTCCAGATCAGCTGGAACGACAGCGTGCGCAGCCGCCAGCCGTGCCCGGTGAGCACCGCCTCCCCGTCCGCGACCGTACCGGTCACGAACAGCTCCTGCGACGGCAGCACCTGGGTGGACACGAGGTTCGCGCGCAGGTGCGCGCGGTCGCCGTCGAGCTCGACGACGGCGGGGGAGTTCAGGTGCTGGGTGCGGTCGAACTTCGCCAGCGCGGTGCGGTGGAACGCGGCGAGGCCGGCGATGCCGTCGTGCCGGCCGACCGGGAACTCGACCACCGCGTCCGTGGTGAACAGCGAACCGGCCCAGGTGTCGTCGAGCTCGGCGGAGTCCAGCGCGATCAGGTACCGGTCGAGGAGGGCACCCACTTCGACGCGATGAACCGCCGCCACGATCCGGGAGTTGGTCAGGGACTCGGTGTCAACTGTGGACATGTGGGCTCCCTGTGTCGGTGGCTGCTTGCATCCCGAAGGCTCGCCGATGCGACCCGCCGACTCAAGCCGTATGTCAATTCCGGCGACATTCTTGACGTAGGTCTGACATTCCGCGTGGTAGACCGCGCAAACGCGGCAAGAAGCTGACCCAATCCTGCATCGCAACGTATTGAACGGTGGCAATCAGATCGCGAAGCATTGTGCGGAGTGGCGGCAGACATTTCTATTCCGACTCCGCTGATCCGGGTGCCGAACGAGGAGGGCCGAACCGTGCGCAGAGTGCTTATCGCCAACCGCGGCGAAATCGCCGTCCGGGTCGCCCGGGCCTGCCACGACACGGGCCTGGAGAGCGTCGCGGTGTACGCCGACCCGGACCGGGACGCGCCGCACGTCCGCGCCGCCGACGAGGCGTACGCACTGGGCGGGGACATCCCCGCCACCAGCTACCTGGACATCGCCAAGCTCCTCGACGCGGCGGCGCGCTCGGGCGCGGACGCGGTACACCCCGGGTACGGCTTCCTGTCCGAGAACGCGGACTTCGCCCAGGCGGTGCTGGACGCGGGCCTGATCTGGGTCGGCCCGCCGCCGCACGCGATCCGGTCGCTCGGTGACAAGGTGACCGCCCGGCAGATCGCCCAACGGGTCGGCGCGCCGCTGGTCGCGGGCACCCCCGACCCGATCTCCGGTCCGGACGAGGCGGTCGCCTTCGCACGCGGGCACGGCCTGCCGATCGCGATCAAGGCAGCGTTCGGTGGCGGCGGTCGCGGGCTGAAGGTGGCCCGCACGCTGGAGGAGATCCCCGAGCTGTTCTCCTCCGCGGTACGCGAGGCCCTCGCCGCGTTCGGTCGCGGCGAGTGCTTCGTCGAGCGGTACGTGGACCGGCCCCGGCATGTGGAGACCCAGTGCCTGGCCGACCGGCACGGTCACGTGGTGGTGGTGTCCACCCGGGACTGCTCCCTGCAGCGCCGCCACCAGAAGCTGGTCGAGGAGGCCCCGGCACCGTTCCTGACCGCGGCGCACAACGACCGCCTGTACGCCGCGTCCAAGGCGATCCTCGCCGAGGCGGGCTACGTCGGCGCGGGTACCTGCGAGTTCCTGGTCGCCGCCGACGGCACGATCTCGTTCCTCGAGGTCAACACCCGGTTGCAGGTGGAGCACCCGGTGACCGAGGAGGTGACCGGCATCGACCTGGTGCGCGAGCAGTTCCGGATCGCGGACGGCGAGGCGCTGGGGTACGACGACCCGCCCGTGCGCGGCCACTCGATCGAGTTCCGGATCAACGCGGAGGATCCGGGCCGCAACTTCCTGCCCGCCCCGGGCACGGTCGGTGCCGTCGCCGTCCCGTCCGGGCCCGGGGTGCGGCTCGACTCGGGGGTGGAGGCCGGCTCCGTGGTCGGCCCGGCCTGGGACTCCATGCTGGCCAAACTGATCGTCACCGGGGTGGACCGGGCGCACGCGCTGCGCCGGGCCGGGCGGGCGTTGGCCGGGCTGACGGTCGACGGCATCCCCACCACGCTGCCGTTCCACCGGGCGGTGGTCGCGGATCCGGCGTTCGCGGGCGAGCCGTTCGCGGTGCACACCAACTGGATCGAGACCGAGTTCGCCAACACCATCGCGCCGTTCGACGGTGGTCCGGACGGTCCGCGCGACGACCGGGCCCGGGAGACCGTGGTGGTCGAGGTCGGCGGCCGGCGGATCGAGGTGTCGCTCCCGCCGGACCTGGGGGTGCACTCCGGCCGGCCGGCGGCGGGCGCGGCCCGGTCGTCGCG
>NZ_BAAALT010000257.1:0-1079 GCF_039528515.1 Luedemannella flava | reverse complement strand
CTGTACCAGAGCGCAGCCCAGCCGCACTCCTGCACAGAAAACTGAGATCTTGGTGCCAACGGGCGCCGGAGGCCCGATGATCGCGACGTTGAGCGGGAACGCCGGGTCCCACCCGAAACCTCATCATGACCGCTGTCTGGAGAACCGGTGGAGGCACGGACCGGTCGTACGTCACTCGGACGGGACACCTGAATAGTTACCGTACCGCGTTCGGCGATCTTGGAAAGATGCGCGCCAGCGACCGGCGATCGGACTGCACGTCTGCACCGGGGTTGGCGATCTCCCGCGTCGGTCGGCTGACGGGTTCGTCCCGGCGCCGCGGACGGCGACTCCGTGGCTACCGCGGCCGTCCGAACTGCGGTCCCTCGTCCGGGTGTCGTGACGGTGGGTAATCCGATCGGGTGATGCGGCGGGGTGCCCATGACGGCGACGGATATCGATCGTTGAGTTGTTTGCGCGGGTGGAACGTGCCGCGGCACGTGGCGTAGATCACCGGTTTCCGGCCTTTATGTGATCGACGGTTCTTGTCGTGGACACAATCCGCTCACATGTGAGCCGGAGACTCCTGGCCATGAACGACCTGGGGGTCCGGGAACACCGCGCGTCATCGGCGACGCCCACGCCTCACCCACGAGGAGACGCGATGAGCATCTACCACCAGATCGGCGGCGGCATGACGGTCGGCGCGATCGTCGACCGGTTCAACCGCCGGCTGCTCAACGATCCTGAGCTGGCTCCGCAGTACCAGAGCGCTGAGGTGCACCGCCTCGCGGCGCAGCAGCGGGCCTACCTCGCCGCGGCGCTGGGCGGGCCGCAGCACTACTTCGGCGGCCCGCTGTCGCCGGCCGGCCCCGCCTACGTCGGGCTGGACGACGCCACCCTCTCGCACCTCGGCGTGGTGCTGCACGAGTTCGGCGTGCCGTCCCCGACGGTCGCCGCGATCACCGAGGACCTGCGGCCGCGGGCGGGTGCGGCGCGCACCGGCGCGACCGTCTCGCACATCGCGCCGCCGGCCCCCGCGCCGGTGCGGCCCGAGCTGCCCAACACCGCGCCCGTCGCCGGGCGCCGCATCACGGCGG
>NZ_BAAALT010000256.1:0-11613 GCF_039528515.1 Luedemannella flava | reverse complement strand
CCGGCGCCGAATGCGGCCGGATCGGGGACCGTGCCGCCCGACGCGGTCGCGTCGAGCGCCGGCGTGGCGTCGAGCAGCCGCCGCGCGGCGCGGGCCAGCGCCACCGGATCGAGCCGCAGGCCGCCCCGGTCGCCCTCGGAGGGATCCATGCCGGGCAGCGTAGAGCGGCCCGCCCCGCGACGGCAGCCACGCGGGCGCGCCTGTGGATAACCCCGGTCTCGGTGGTAGCCCGACTGATCGGGGTGGTAAGAACGACCGCATGACCGAGCGCAGCGAGGCTGAGGACGAGGTTGTCCGTATCGCCAGCGACCTTATCCGGATCGACACCACGAATACCGGCGACCCGACCACCGTGGTGGGCGAGCGGGCCGCCGCGGAGTATGTGGCCGCGCTGCTCGCGGAGGTCGGGCTGGAGCCGGTCATCCTGGAGAGCGCGCCCGGGCGGGCCAGCGTGTTCGCCCGCTATCCGGGCGCGGACCCGGGCCGCGACGCGCTGCTGATCCACGGCCACCTCGACGTGGTGCCCGCCGACGCGAGCGAGTGGAGCGTGCACCCGTTCTCCGGCGAGGTCCGCGACGGGTACGTGTGGGGTCGCGGCGCCGTCGACATGAAGAACTTCGACGCCATGGTGCTGGCCGTGGTGCGCCAGTGGCGCCGGGCCGGCAGGGTCCCGCCCCGCGACCTGGTCCTGGCGTTCCTCGCCGACGAGGAGGCCGGCGGGTCGTTCGGGGCGCACTGGCTCGTCGCCGAGCACCCCGAGCTGTTCGAGGGGGTCACCGAGGCGATCGGCGAGGTCGGCGGCTTCTCCTACACGGTCAGCCGCGACCTGCGTCTCTACCTCATCGAGACGGCCGAGAAGGGCCTGGAGTGGCTGCGCGTGCACAGCCGCGGCCGGCCCGGCCACGGCTCGATGATCCACGAGGACAACGCCGTCACCGCGCTGGCGGAGGCCGTGTCCCGGGTGGGGCGGCACAAGTTCCCGATCGTCATGACCGACACGGTGCGCTCCTTCCTGCACGAGGCCGGCGAGGCACTGGGCATCGAGATCGACCCCGACCAGCCCGAGGACGCGATCGCGAAGCTCGGACCCATCGCGCCGATCATCGGGTCGACGGTGCGCAACACGATCAACCCGACCGGCCTGCGCGCGGGCTACAAGGAGAACGTCATCCCGTCGCGGGCCAGCGCCACCCTCGACTGCCGCACCCTGCCCGGCCAGCAGGAGATCTTCGCGGCCCAACTGCGCGAGCTGCTCGGACCCGACATGGAGATCGAGACGATCCAGTCCCAGCCGGCGCTGGAGACGACGTTCGACGGGCCGCTGGTGGCCGCGATGGGCGCCTCGCTGCGCGCGGAGGACCCGGTCGCCCACCCGGTGCCGTACATGCTCTCCGGTGGCACGGACGCCAAGGCGTTCGCCAAGCTGGGCATCCGCTGTTTCGGCTTCGTTCCGTTGCTGCTGCCGGCCGACCTCAACTTCTCCGCCCTGTTCCACGGCATCGATGAACGGGTACCGGTGGAAGGACTACAGTTCGGCGTGCGCGTACTCGATCGTTTTCTCGCCGAGTGCTGAGCCGCGACAGTTTCTTCGACAGGAGGACCCGCCATGGCTGATCCGGACAGCACCCTGGACACCGCCCTGGCGGACGTGGTCCGGGCGGCCGAGGCGCACCTCGCGGCCGTGCGGGCGGCGGCGGGCCGGCCCGACGACGACGCCGTCTGGCAGGCGTACGTGGCGCTCAACAACGCCGCCCGGGCGTACGACGAGGCGCTCAACGGCGCCCACGGCGAGGTGACCCCGTGGGACCTGGAGGAGATCGCGCCGGACGGGCCGGTGGGCCGCTTCACGGGCGCCGAGGAGGAGAAGAAGGAACCCGCCGACGACCCGTACGACGGGGTGTTGTCGGTGCGGCAGCGGCGCGACTACCGGGTGCCGTCGGTGGCCGGCCTGCTGCGGGTGGCCGACGAGGCGCGCCGGTCGCTGCCGCGCGGGGCGGGGGAGCCGGACGAGCCGATCACGACGGTGGCCGAGGCCGTGCTGGAGCTGATGCGGGCCGGCGACGGCTCGCTGGGCATGCTCGACCTGCCGGAGCTGGCGCCGCTGGACGGGGCCGTGCTGGTGGCCGAGGTGCTCCGCCCGCTGGACCTCGACAACGACGGTGCGGACGAGACGTTCCGGGTCGACCCGGAGGACCGCGTGCTTGGGCGCCTCGACGAGCGGATGTGCGCCGACGTCGATGACGACGGGCGGCTGAGTCTGGGCGACTGACCGCTACAGCGAGGGCGGGCCGGCGTCCGTGGTGCGCCGGCGGAGCATCACCTGGCGGGTGCCGTCCGGGAACAGGCGGACCCGGGCCAGCTCCCAGCCCGAGTATTCGGCGGCGATCGTCAGCTGCACCGCGGCGGTCATCCGGTCGACGTGCGGCGGTAACCGCAGCGGTGCGTACTCGTAGTCCATCCCTGCATCGTGCCCCACCGGCCGAAGTGCGGCCAGTGGCGTACGACTCTGGTGCGGCGAGTGGTCACCCCTGCCGTTCGGGGTAGCCGAGCGCCACCGTGGAGACGTCGGAGAGCGCCTGGGCGATCTCGGCGGGCAGCCGGACGGACTCGGTGGCCAGCGCCCCGACCAGCTGCCCGACGGTGCGCGCGCCGAGGACGGGCGCCACGACGCCGGGCCGGTCGCGCACCCAGGCGAGGGAGACCTCGAGCGGGGAGACGCCCAGCCCGTCGGCGGCGGTGGCGACGGACTCGACGATGCCGGAGCAGCGCGGATTCAGATACGGCAGGACGAAGCGCTCAAAATGGGGCGACGCTGCCCGCGAGTCGGCGGGCCGGCCGTGCCGGTACTTGCCCGTCAGCACCCCGCGCCCGAGCGGCGACCAGGGCAGGATGCCCAGCCCGAGCGCCTGGCAGGCGGGCACGACCTCGCGTTCGATGCCGCGCTCCAACAACGAGTACTCCACCTGGGTGGAGACCAGCGGCGTGCGGCCCGGCCAGGCGCCCTGCCAGGTGGCGGCCCGGGCGGTCTGCCAGCCGGAGAAGTTGCTCAGGCCGGCGTACCGGGCGCGGCCGGTGCTCACGGCGGTGTCCAGGGCGGCGAGCGTCTCGTCCAGTGGGGTCTGCTCGTCGTAGCCGTGGACCTGCCACAGGTCCACGTAGTCGGTGCCCAGCCGGATCAGCGAGGCGTCCAGGGCGGCGAGCAGGTGCGACCGGGAGCCGTTGCGCCGCCGCTCCATGCCGGGCCGCAGCCCGGCCTTGGTGGCGATCACCAGGTCCTCGCGGGGCATGAGCGGGCCGAGCAGCGAGCCGATCACGGCCTCGCTCTCGCCGTCCGCGTACACGTCGGCGGTGTCGACGAGGTTGCCGCCGGCGTCGATGAACGTCTTGAGCTGCGCGGCAGCGTCGTCGGGCTCGGTGTCCCGGCCCCACGTCATCGTGCCCAGCGCCAGCCTGGAGACCAGGAGGCCGCTGCGGCCTAGCGGTCGCTGCTGCACAAAGATCCAGGGTAGTGGTGCGGGTGCGTCCGCGCGCAGCGCCGCGCCGCGCCGCGGGCGCGAGCGCGGCCATCCGACCGCGTACGCTGGGGCGACCTCGATCACGTCCGGAGGGGAAAGGGCCAGGTCATGCCGTTATGCGCGGGTAATGTCCGGCCCTGGTGGCGCGACGCCGCGGCGCGTGTCGGCCATCCGCTCGACAAGCTCCCCACCGGCCGCTAGACCTGAGGCCCGTACCGGCCGCGTACTGTCCACACACGACGTTTGGGGTTCCCCTCGCCATGGAGTTCTGGAAGGCCATCATCCTCGGCATCGTCGAGGGGATCACGGAGTTCCTCCCCGTGTCCTCCACGGGCCACCTGACCATCACCGAGAAACTGCTCGGGCTGAAGGTTGACGACGTCGGGGTGACGGCGTACACGGCGATCATCCAGGTGGGGGCCATCCTCGCGGCCGTTATCTACTTCTGGCGTGACATCGTCAGGATCGTCACGGCGTTCGTGAAGGGGCTGCTCAGCGCCGAGGGCCGGCAGCAGCCGGACTGGCGGCTGTCGCTCGCCGTCATCGTCGGCTCCATGCCCATCGTCGCCGTGGCCCTGCTCGCCGAGGACCTCATCCACGGCCCGCTGCGCAGTCTGTGGGTGGTCGCCGCGAGCCTCATCGGCTGGTCCGTGGTCATGGTCTTCGCCGAGTACGCCGCGACGCAGCAGCGCGGGGAGAAGGACGTCACACTCAAGGACGGCCTCATCATCGGCCTGGCCCAGTGCATCGCCCTCATCCCCGGCGTGTCCCGGTCGGGCGCCACCATCTCGGCCGGCCTGCTGCGCGACATCGACCGGGTCACCGCGACCCGGTTGTCGTTCTTCCTCGGCATCCCGGCGCTGAGCGCCGCCGGCCTGTACGAGGCCTTCAGCGCCACCGACGAGGTCGGCGCGTCGGTCGGCTGGGGACCGGCCGCCGTCGGCACGGTGGTCAGCTTCATCGTCGCGTACGCGTCGATCGCGTGGCTGCTCAAGTACGTCGCGCGGCACTCGATCGTGGTGTTCGTGTGGTACCGGGTCGTCCTCGGCGCCATCATGATCGTGGCGCTGTCGGCCGGGTGGCTATCGGCGACCTGACCGGGGGCGGGCTTTCCCCTGTCGCACCCGTCCAGCACAATCGCGGAGTGGACAGCGACGGCAGGCGGCAATCATGGCGCGCCTCGGTGGTGCCCGTGCCCGCCATGGGCCGGGCCCGGGTCGACTCGTCCGTCGCCGCGATCGAGGCGGCGCGGTCACTCGCTGACCCGTACGAGAAGGCCCTCACCGCCATGGCGACCTGGGCCGTCACCGGCGACCGGCCATTGTGGCTGCTCAACGGCGGTCCCGGCATGGGCAAGACGAGCTTCGCCGGCCAGGTCGCCGAGCGCGTCGCCGCCCACGGCATCCAGGTCGGCTGGGCGCCGCCGGGCCGCGCGGTGCAGGCCGTCCAGACGGTCGTCGCCAGCGGGCGCCCGGGTGTCGTGATCGTCGACGACGCCGAGACCCGCGCCGACGTCGGCGACCTGCTCGCGCTCCTCGCGGGCGGCGGGCAGCCACTGCCGGTGCGGGTGGTCGTCGTTGCCCGCGACTTCGGCGCCTGGTGGACGCGGCAGCTGCACCGGCTGACCAGCCAGGAGCAGGAGGCGCTGTCCGCCCGCCGCACGTTGATCGGCAAGCGCGGCGAGGCCGGCCCCGCCCGCCTCGACCTGGTGCTGCGCACGGACAGCCGGCGCGCCGAGTCGAGCCCGATGGCCACGCTCACCAGCGCCGACCCGGTCAGCGGCGCCGTGCTGCTGCGCATGGCGGCGCTCGTTGTCGCGTTGCCGACACGGGTGGGCCAGCTCAAGCCGCTGGCCCTGCGCGCGGCCGTGCGCGACCTGTTCAGCGACGACGAGGGCTACTGGCGCCGCGCGGCCAACGAGGTGAGCCAGGCCGGCGCGAGTCAGCCCGCCCTGCGCTCGGCCCTGGCCTGCTCCGCGGTGGCCCGCGTCGACGGCATCGCCGACGCGGCGACCGTGCTGCGCCGGGTGCCCATGCTCGCGGTCAGCGCCGCCGACCGCCTCGCCCGCCTCGCCGTCTGGTGGCACGGGTTGTACGACCGCCCCGGCACCGGCACCCCCGCCCGGTCGCCCCGGTTGCCCGGCTGGCTCGCCGACCAGGTGCCCCAGCCCGGCGCCGTCGACAGTTCCGGCCTGAGCTGGACGGTCGCCGCCTTCGAGACCGAACGCAAGGTCACCGAGACCCTCGCCGAGCTGACCCGTGACGTGCACCGCGACATCTGGCCGCGCCGGGTGCCGGGCATCGAGGAGGAGCAGCCCGACCAGGCCGAGCTGGCCCGCAACCTGGAGCGGTCGGTCAGCGCCAAGGCGCCGGTCGACGAGGCGCTGGCCTGGCTCACCCAGGAGAGCGACCTCGGCGAGGACGACATGGCCGCGCTGTCCGAGGCGATGTTCCAGCCCGCCAAGTCGCTGCCCCGCACGGCCGTGGTGCTGCTCAACCGGCTCCTCGACGGCGACAACGACGCCCACGACCAGGCCGCGCTGCAGCTGGAGCTCGGCGCGCGCCTGTCCGAGCTGGGCATGTGGGACGACGCCCGGCAGGTCACCGAGGAGTCGGTCGCCCGGCTGCGCGTCATGGCCGACCTCGACCGGCCCGCGCACCTCGCCGACCTGGCCACCGGCGTGCTCAACCTGGGCTCGTGCGTGGCACAGCTGGGCCGCCACGACGAGGCCCTCAACATCACGTACGAGGCGGTCGGGCTCTACCGCGAGCTCACCGCGTCCCGCCGCGACGAGCACCTGCACAGCCTGGCCCGGGCGCTGACCAACCTGTCGTCGTGCCTGTCGCGGGTCGGGCGCCGCCCCGCCGCGCTCGGCGCCGCCGGGCAGGCCGTGGCGATCTACCGGGAGCTGGCCAGCAACAACCCGCGGGCCTACAGCCGGGAGCTCGCGATCGCCGAGCACAACTGGAACGTGTGCCGCGACGCGCTCGGCCAGCCGGTCGCGGGCCGGCAGCCGGAGCCGCGCCAGGCGTCCATCGGCCCCGCCGCCCCGGCCGGGTCGACGGGGGCCAGCCCGTTCATCCCCAACCAGTACTCGGCCCCCGGCACGGACCGCCCCGCGATCGGGGCGCCGCCGACCGCGTAGGGCCGCGTCGATCAACGGACGTCGGAGGCGGGCGCTACGCTGCTCTGCGTGGCGACTGTCCTGCTACTGCGGCACGGCCGTACGACGGCCAATGTCGAGGGTGTCCTGGCCGGACGGCGGCCCGTCAGCCTCAACGACGAGGGGCGCGCGCAGGCCGTCGCCGTCGGCGAACGGCTGCGCGACCTGCCTTTCGCGGCCGTCGTGAGCAGCCCCCTGCCCCGGTGCGTCCAGACCGTCGCGGCGGCCCTGCCCGACGCGGTGCCGGCGCTGGAGCCCAACCTGACCGAGGTCGGCTACGGCGACTGGGAGGGCGGGCAGCTGCGCGAGCTGGCCAAGGAGCCGCTGTGGCGGGTCGTGCAGCAGCATCCGGCCGCGGTGACATTCCCGGGTGAGCGGGGCGAGGCGATGCCCGCGATGTCGGCGCGGGCGGTCGCCGCGGTGCGGGCCTGGGACGCCAAGGTGACCGCCTCACACGGCCCCGATGCCCTGTGGCTCGCCTGCAGCCACGGCGACGTGATCAAGGCCATCATCGCGGACGCGCTCGGGCTGCACCTCGACCAGTTCCAGCGGATCGTCGTGGACCCGGCGTCGGTGACGGCGATCCGCTTCACGCCGGCCCGCCCGTTCCTGCTCCGCCTCAACGACACCGGTGCTGACCTGCGCGTTCTCATCCCGCCTCCACGACCGGACGAGCCACGGGAGGACGCCGAATCCGACGCCGTCGTGGGTGGTGGCGCGGGTCGGCCCGCCGATGACGCGTCCCCGGTCGTGGGCGGATAGGGTCAAGTCCATGAGCGAGCGGAGCGAGCGAATCATCGGCTCTGCTGGACCATGCCGGCGCCGGAGCGTAGCGGAGGTGGTGGCGGCATGAGCCACCAGGTCTATGCCTTTGAGCCGCCGGAGCGGTTCGTTGCCGGGACCGTGGGGTCTCCGGGGGAGCGGACCTTCTTCCTGCAGGCCCGTGGTGGCGGCCGGCTGGTCAGCGTCGTCCTGGAGAAGGTCCAGGTGGCCGTGCTCGCCGAGAAGCTCGAGGAGCTGCTCGCCGAGGCGCACCGGCGGTTCGGCGTGCCGGTTCCGGAGGCCGGCGGCGGCGGTGACGACAACGAGCCTCTGGAGCTGCCGCTGGAGGAGGAGTTCCGGGTGGGCACCCTGGGGCTGGCCTGGGACGGGGAGAGCCAGACCGTGGTCATCGAGGCCATCGCCGTCGGCGAGCTGGACACCGACGACCCCGATGAGGAGGACCTGGCCGACCTCGACCGCCTGCGGGTGCGGCTGACCCCGCAGGCGACCCTGTCGTTCATCGCCCGCGCCAAGCGGGTCGTGGCCGCGGGCCGGCCGCCGTGCCCGTTCTGCGGGCAGCCGCTGGATCCCGGCGGGCACCTGTGCCCGCGGCACAACGGCTACCGGCGGTAGGTCGCGTTGCCCACCGGACAGACCGGCGCCCGGGCCCGAGGCCGGGCACCCGTGCCGCCGACCCAGCCGCGCGCGGGCGCGGAGCTCCCCACCCAGCAGGCCCTGGAGCTGTTACGCCATGGCGACCTCATGGTGGAGGGGCGGCTCGTCGACGCGTCCAACACGACCCTGCGCGCGTTCCTGACCCTCGCTGGCGTGACGGTGCGCTGCGTCTACAAGCCGGTGCGCGGCGAGCGACCGTTGTGGGACTTCCCGGACGGCACCCTGGCCGGCCGCGAGGTCGCGGCCTACCTGGTGTCGGCGGCCACCGGGTGGGACCTCGTGCCCCCCACGGTGCTGCGCGACGGGCCGTACGGGCCGGGCGCGTGCCAGATCTGGGTCGACGAGCCGGAGGACGTGGCGCCGCTGGTGGGCGTCGTGGCCGAGGAGGACCTGCCCACGGACTGGCTACCGATCGCCGAGGTGGGCGAGCGTGAGGGCAGCACGTACGTGCTGGCGCACGCGGACGACGCCGGCCTGGCCCGGCTGGCCCTGTTCGACGCGGTGGTCAACAACGCCGACCGCAAGGGCGGTCACGTGCTGCACACGGGCGGTGGGCACCTGCACGGCGTCGACCACGGGGTGTGCTTCCACGCGGACGAGAAGCTGCGCACGGTGCTGTGGGGGTTCGTGGGGCGGCCGTTGCCCGCCGAGGCCCGTGCGGTGCTCTCGGCCGTCCACCACGATCTGGACGGCCCGTTGGGGGCGAACCTGGCGGCGGTCCTTACCCGCCCGGAGGTCGACGCGACCGTGGCGCGGGTCACGCGGCTGCTCAGCACCGGCGTGTTCCCGGAGCCGCCGCAGCACTGGCCCGCGGTGCCGTGGCCGCCGCTGTGAGAGATCTCTGGCTAGGCTTGCGCCCATGAAGTCCTGGACCGCCCCCTCCGTTCCCCGCCTGCCCGGTGCGCCGGCCGGCCCGCCCCGGCTGTTCGACACCGCCCGGCAGGGCACGCACCCCACCCGGTCGGCCGGCACCGCGACCATGTACGTCTGCGGCATCACCCCCTACGACGCCACCCACCTGGGCCACGCGGCCACGATGATCACCTTCGACCTGGTGAACCGGCTGTGGCGCGACGCGGGCCTGGACGTGCGCTACGTGCAGAACGTGACGGACATCGACGACCCGCTGCTGGAGCGCGCGAACCGCGACGGCGAGGACTGGATCGTCCTGGGCATGCGCGAGACGGCCCTGTTCCGGGAGGACATGGAGGCCCTGCGGATCCTGCCGCCGGCCGCGTACATCGGGGCGGTGGAGTCGATCCCGGCGATCGTGACCCGGGTGGCGGGCCTGCTCGACGACGGCACGGCCTACCGCCTGGAGGACGGGACCGGCGACGTCTACTTCGACCTGTCGGCGGCGCCCCGGTTCGGCTACGAGTCGAACTACGACCGGGAGACGATGCTGACGCTGTCGGCGGAGCGCGGCGGTGACCCGCAGCGCCCCGGCAAGCGCGACCCGCTCGACCCGCTGCTGTGGCGCGGCGCCCGCGAGGGCGAGCCGGCGTGGGACGGCGGCCCGCTCGGCCCCGGCCGGCCCGGCTGGCACATCGAGTGCGCCGTGATCGCCCTGGACCACCTCGGCGCCACCGTCGACGTGCAGGGCGGCGGCAACGACCTGATCTTCCCGCACCACGAGTGCTCCGCCGCGCACAGCGAGGTGCTCACGGGCGAGGCCCCGTTCGCCCGCCACTACCTGCACGCCGGCATGATCGGCCTGAACGGCGAGAAGATGTCGAAGTCGCGCGGCAACCTGGTGTTCGTCTCGCGCCTGCGCGGCGACGGGGTGGACCCGATGGCGGTGCGCGTGGCACTGCTCGCGCAGCACTACCGCGAGGACCGGCAGTGGACCGACGACGCGCTCAAGGCCGGACAGGAGCGGTTGGCCACGTGGCGCTCGGCCGCCGCGGCGCGGTCCGGGCCGTCGGGCGAGGCGTTGCTGTCGGGGGTACGCGCGGCGCTGGGCGACGATCTCAACTCGCCCCGGGCGCTGAGCCTGGTCGACGAGTGGGCTGACGCGGCTCTGGCCGGCGAGGGCGACGACCCGACGGCCCCCGCGACGTGCGCGGCCGTGGTGGACGCCCTGCTGGGCGTGCGCCTGTGACCGTGAGCGAGCGTTGACGACCGAACCATCACGCGTGAGCGGGCTGCCCAGGCTCATCGCCACCGACCTTGACGGCACGTTGCTGCGCCCGGGCGGCGAGCTGGCACCCCGGACGGTCGCGGCGTTGCGCGCGGCCGTCCACAGGGGAGTGGAGGTCGTCGTGGTGACCGCCCGCCCGCCCCGCTACCTGGACGCGGTGGGTGCGGCGCTGGGTGTGCCGGTGACGGCGATCTGCGCGAACGGGGCGGTCCACTACGACCTGGTGGACCGGCGCGTCCTGTCGGCGACCACGATCCCGCTCGACACCGCCCGTACCGTCGCGGCTCTTGTCGCGGGCCTGGGCGGGTCGCTGGGCCTGGCCGTGGAGACGGGCAGCTACGTGGTGTGCGAGCCGGCCTTCCAGTTGCGGCACGCGGATGATCCGGGGATCCGCGAGGTGACGGCGCCGGATCTGTTGTGGGCCCAGGCCGAGCCGCTTGTGAAGCTCATGGTCTGGTCGGGGGAGCAGGGCGCGGACGAGCTGATGGCGGCGGTCCGCGCGGTGGTCGGCGATGTCGTCGAGTGCACCCATTCGGGCGGCCCCGGCCTGTTGGAGATCAGCGCCGCGGGGGTGGGCAAGGCCACGGCGCTGGCCGCCTGGTGCGCGGAGCGCGGCATCGCGGCCGCCGACGTGGTCGCGTTCGGCGACATGCCCAACGACCTCGGCATGCTGCGCTGGGCGGGCACGGGCGTGGCGATGGCCAACGCCCACCCCTCGGTCCTGGCCGAGATCGCCGGCAGAGCGCCGGCCAACGACGAGGACGGCGTCGCCGTCGTCATCGAGCGGCTGCTCGCCGTCGCCGCCCCGCCGGTGCCGGAACAGGCGCGGTCGCCGGAGCACTCAGTCCGCGAGCAGGTCCAGTAGGCGCCGCGCCTGGGCGTCGGCCGTACCGGGCGGGTTGCGAACGGCCGCCGGCCCGCCGGGCAGCAGCAGGGCGAGCCAGAACATCGCCCACAGCCGTTGGGCCGCGCGCAGGCGGACGGGGTCGACCCGCACGTGGTCGAGCAGCCGTTCGGCGCCGGTCCCGCGCGTCGACAGGTGCTCCAGGAGTAGGGCGACCTCGGTGGCGGGGTCGGACAGGGCGGCGTCCTCGAAGTCGACGATCCGTACGCGCCGGCCGTCCCACAGGTAGTTGAGCAGGTTCGGGTCGCGATGGCCGAGGACGGTCACGGGCGGCGGGCAGCGCAGCAGCGCCGGGTCGGGCCCGTCCCACCAGGCCCGCGCCGCGTCGTAGGCGGCGGCCGCGACGCCGGTGGCCGGTCGGGGCGCGGCCGTGAGCCGGGCGCCGAAGGCGAGATCGTCGCGCCACGGGCCGAGCGGCGGCGCGTCGTCGTGCGGCACCGTCCACAGGGTCCGG
>NZ_BAAALT010000255.1:0-10633 GCF_039528515.1 Luedemannella flava | reverse complement strand
GCAGCCGGCGCCGCCGTCGCGCGGCGTGCCCCGCGCGGCGGGCGCGCTGGTCGCGGTGGTGCTGGTCGTCGTGGTCGGCGCGGGCGTGCTGCTGCTGAGCGGCGGCGACAAGGACACCCCGGTGAGTACGCCCACGCGCCCGCCAGCGGCGCCCGGGTTCGACGCGGTCCCGGGTGCGGGCGAGCCCGTGCCGTCACCGACCGTGACCGTGCAGCGGCGGGAGAACGGCTCGCTGCGGTTCACCTGGAGCTACGCCAAGCCGGCCGAGGGCGACTACTTCAAGATGCGCCGCACCGATGTGCCCGGCGCAGCCGTGCGCACGCTCACCGAGGCGGAGTTCGTCGTCACGCCCGAGCAGGGCGAGACGCCGTGCATTGACGTGTACGTGTACCGTGCCGACGGTCGCGGTTCCCAGCAACCGGGCCGGGCCTGCGCCGACTGAGGCGCTTCCTCTACAGTGTGCCGCTGTCATAGCGGCGTGGTACACACATCGCGAACGACTCGGGGGAGGGCGAACGTGGCGGGGGCCGGGGTGATGGTGCGGGAGTTCGTGCCCGCGCCCGCGCTCGCCGCCGGCGAGGCGGCCGAGCGGGTTCTCGGCGTCGTCACCCACGGCGGCCAGCACCAGGTCGCCCGCGTCGGCCCCAGCACGTACCGGCTGACGCGTCGGTTCCGTCCGATGTGGTCGTTGCGCACCACCACCGAGATCTGCGACGTCTCCGTCGGCATCGACCAGGCCACCGGGCACACCGTCGTGCTCCTGGAGGGCCTGCTGCCCGCCGGCACGCTGCAGACCGTGCGCCTCGCGCTCGGCGGCGCGGTGCCGACGGTGACGGCCGCCCCGCCGGCCTACACGGGCCCGCCGATGCCCGCCATGTCGATGCCGCCCCCGGTCGCGCCGGTCGCACCACCACCAGTGGCGCCGCAGCGGGCCGTGTCACAGCCGGTCGCGCCGCAGCGGCAGCCGTCACAGCCGGTCGCGCCGCAGGCGACCGGTCAGGTGCCGGTCGGACCGCACCCGGGCTGGGCCGCGCAGCCCACCGCGCCGCCGACCACGCCGATGGCCGCCGCGCCCCGGCCGTCGGCCATCGCGGTGGAGTTCGACGACGGCCGGCGGGCCTCGCGGTGGAGTTCGACGACGGCCGGCGGGCCTCGCTGAGCCTGATCATCCTCGTCGGTCGCGACCCCGCGGCCACGGCGGAGGAGTTCGCCGCCCAGCTCGTGGCCGTCGCCGACGAGGGCCGGTCGGTGTCCAAGACGCACCTCGCCCTCGGCGCCGACGAGCGCGGGGCCTGGGTCGTCGACCGGCACTCCACCAACGGCACGTCGGTCCTGCGGGCCGGCACGCCGGTCCGCTGCCCACCGGGCGAGCGGGTGTACCTGCCGTTGCCGGCCACCATCCGGTTCGGCGACCGCACCTTGAGAGTCGTGACCGACTGAGCACCCCGCGCGTCGCCAGCGACTGCCTGGCGACCCGCGAAGCGATCCGAGGAGGCACAGCGTGCACGTCGGTGGCGTCGTACGCGGGCTGTTCGCCCGGCGCGGCCGTCGCGCGTCCTCGGCCGTCGTTCTCACGGCGGCCACGGGCGTGCTGGTCACCATGGCCTACCTGTGGCAGGGCTACGCCCAGGCGGAGGTCTCGCTCAACGACGGTGGCGTGTGGGTCACCAACCGCGACTTCGGCCTCGTCGGCCGGTTCAACCGGCCCGTCGAGCAGCTCGACGCGCAGCTCAGCCCCACCCCGGACGCCCAGCCCGACGTCGACGTGCTGCAGGACGCGGACACCGTGTTCGTCTACGACCGCAGCGGGTCCACCCTGCGGCGCATGGACGTCGCCCTGGTCGACCTGGGGCAGGAGTCGCTGGACCTGCCCGCCGGCGCCGAGGTGGCGCTCGGCGGCGGAGCCGTGGCGATTCTCGCGCCCGACACCGGCAAGGTGTGGGTGCGCCCGGTCGACTCGGTGCTCTCGCTGAACTTCGCCAAGGACGCCCCGACGGCCGAGGCCGGCGCCGGCGCGGCCGTCGCGATGAGCGCCGACGGCACCGCGTTCGTCGTGTCGGCGGCCAAGGACGCCCTGGTCACCATCACCGGCGGGCCGGGCGGCGCGGCCGCGGCGACCCCGCGGGCGCTGGGCACCGACCTGTCCACCGCGACGGTGACGGCCGTGGGGGACACCCCGGTCGTGCTCGGCGCCGGTGGCAAACTGGTGCTGCCCTCGGGCGCGGCGGCGCTGCCACCGGAGTACCAGGCCGGCGCGGTGCTGCAGCAGCGCGGCCCGGGCGCTGACACCGTGCTCGTGGCCGCCGACAAGGGCCTGGTCGCCGTCGATCTGTCGAACGGCGACGTCGAGGTCATCTCCGACCTGGGCACCGGGGACGCGGCCGCGCCCGTACGGCTGGGGTCGTGCGTGCACGCGGCGTGGGCCAAGCGTCCGGCGTACCTGCGCCGGTGCGACGGCCTGGCCGCCGAGGAGCCCAAGCAGCTCACCGACGCGACCGCGGGCAGCGCCCTGGCGTTCCGGGTGAACCGGCAGATGATCGTGCTCAACGAGCTCGCCTCCGGCAAGATCTTCGTGTACGAGCGGGGCGGCAAGGACCTCGGCAACTGGAAGGACCTGCTGCCGCCCATCAACCGGGACAAGGACGACAAGTCCGAGAAGAAGCCCGACGTCACGAAGAAGAACCACCCGCCCGTCGCGCGGCCCGACAACTTCGGGGCCCGGCCCGGCCAGGCGGCCACCCTCACCGTGCTCGACAACGACGGCGACGTCGACGGCGACGTGCTCATCATCCGGTCGTTCGCGAAGATCCCCGGCGAGGCCGGCACGCTGTCGATCGTGGGCAACGGGCAGGCGCTGCAGTTCGTCGCCACCCCGGGCTGGGACAAGCCGGTCGCGTTCAAGTACACGATCGACGACGGGCGCGGCGGCGTCGCCAGCGCCGACGTCACCGTGAGCGTGCGCGCCACCCGGCAGAACTCGCCGCCGTTCCTGCTCAAGCGCAAGACCGGCGGCGACGGCGACCTGACCGTCGGCCAGGGCGGCGTGGCCAACCGCGACGTGCTCAAGGACTGGCGCGACCCGGACGGCGACCCGCTCGTGCTCGCGTCGGCCCAGGTGCCCGGCCCGGACACGGTCCGGTTCACGGCCACCGGCGAGGTCACCTACACCGACGCGGGGACGTCCAACGGGCACAAGACCGTGGCGTTGTCCGTGTCCGACGGACGCGCCGACACCGCCGGTGAGCTGCCCGTACGGGTGCTGCCGGCGACCACGAACGGGCCGCCCAAGGCGATGGACGACCGGGTGGCGACCGTGGCCGGGCTGCGGGCCACGCTGCGGCCGCTCGACAACGACTCCGACCCGGAGAGCGGCGTGCCGGGCGCCGACTCGCGGCTGCGCGTCACCTGGGTGTCCCAGGCGCCGGCCAACACGTCGGTGATCCTCAATGACAAGACGGGCACGGTCGCGTTCACCGGCAACCGCCCGGGCACGTACTACCTGCAGTACGAGATCACCGACGGGGAGCACACCGCCCGCGCCCGCATCCGCGTCGACGTGCGCGCGCCCTCGTCGGCGAACCCGCCCGTCGCGGTCACCGACAGCGCGGTGCTGCGCGGCGGGTCGCCCGTCTCGGTGGACGTGCTCGCCAACGACATCGACCTCGACGGCGACGTGCTCGTCGTGCAGTCCGTCGAGGTGCCCGAGCGGTCCGGCATCACCGTGTCCGTCGTCGGCCTGCGCTGGCTGCGGATCACCTCGTCGCAGGCCGGCGACGGCACGGTCGCCGTGCGCTACACCGTCTCCGACGGCGGCAACGTCGACGAGGGCGTGGTGCAGGTCAGCCGCCTGTCGGCCACGTCGGCCAACCAGGCGCCCACGGCGGTCGACGACGCGACCGTGGTGCGCGCGGGCGGCGTGGTGACCCTGCGGCCGATGGCCAACGACAGCGACCCGGAGGGCGAGCCGGTGAAGCTCGACCCGACGGTCGTGCCCGACGGGTCCACCGCCGGGACCTGGACCGTCGTGGGCGACGCGGTGCGCTACGCGGCGCCCGACCGGCCCGGCACGGCCACCGCCAGCTACACCATCCGCGACCCCGAGGGGCGCTCCGCGGTCGCCCAGCTCTCCGTGACGGTCATCGCCGCCGACGCGGCGCAGAACCAGCCGCCCCGACCGGTGACGGTGCAGGCGCGCGTCTTCGCCGGCGCGACCGTCCGCGTCCCGATTCCGCTGGAGGGCAGCGACCCCGACGGCGACGCCGTCACCCTCCTCGGCCCGACCGAGGCGCCGCACTTCGGCCGCATCATCGGGCAGGGCCCCGACTACCTGGACTACCAGGCGTACGCGGGCGTGTCCGGCACCGACGAGTTCAGCTACCGGCTCCGCGACGGGTTCGCCGCGCGCGGCACCGGCACCGTGCGGGTCGGCGTGGTCGCCCGGCCGGAGCGCGACTCCGCGCCCGTGGCGGTCGACGACACCTACACGGTCGCGCCGGGGACGACGATCCGGGTGCCCGTACTCGCCAACGACAGCGACGCCGACGGCGACGCGCTGACGGTCGAGCCGCTGGCCCCCCTCAACCCGGACCTGCCCGCGGGCGCCTCGTTGGAGGCCGGGCAGCGGGTCGCCGTGAAGGCCGGCGCCGACGACGGCGACGTGGTCCACGTGACGTACGGGATCAGCGACGGGCGCGGGCAGCGGGCCTCGGCGACGGTCACCGTGATCGCCAAGGACGACGCGAACCTCGCCCCCGTCGCCCGCGACGACCTGGTCACCGACGTGCCGGCCGGGGCGACCACGGTCGACGTGGACGTTCTCGCCAACGACGACGACCTCGACGGGCCGCGCGCCGACCTGGAGATCGAGGCGCTCGACGCCGGCAACGGCCCGGCCAGCACGGTCACGCCGGCCCGGCTGCTGACGGTCGGGCTGACCGACGCGCCGCGCATGGTGGCCTACCGGATCACGGACAAGGAGGGCGGCACCGCCACCGCGTTCGTGCGGGTGCCCGCCGCCGGCAACCAGCCGCCCGTCCGGAAGAAGGACGCCCCCGAGCTGAAGGTGAACGCGGGCGGCGAGCTGACGGTGGACCTGACGACCCAGGTCAGCGACCCGGAGGGCAAGCCGGTCCGGCTGACCACGGGCGCCGCGATGTCGACGTCGCCGGTGCCCGGCCTGAGCCTGGACACGGGCCGCACCACGGCCACGTCGTTCACGCTGGTGGCCGCCACGGCGCCGACCGGCCCGGCCATGGTGGTCATCGAGGTGACCGACGCCGTCACCGCCGACGACCCGGCCGGGCGCGTCGCGACGATCAGCCTGCCGGTCACGATCATGCCGCCGGCCAACCAGGACCCGACCTTCGCCTGCCCGGCGGCCGAGCCGCAGGCGGGCGCGCCGGCCGTCACCGTGGACCTGGCGAACTGCGTACCCACCCCGGACCGCAAGGCGCGCTCCGGCCTGACCTTCGCCGACGTGTCCAACGTGCCGTCCGGCGTCACCGCGAAGCTCGACGGCACGCGGTTGCGCATCTCCGCCGACGAGACCGCCGCGGTCGACAAGCTGAGCGAGCTGACGCTGCGGGTCACCGACGGCAACAACCGCTCGGCCGACGGCCGGCTCGGCGTGGTGGTCCGGGCGGCCGCGCTGCCCATGGCGATGACCGACACGGTCGACGGGCTCCGGGCGGGCACGCAGACGACTGTCGACGTGACCGCAAACGACGTGAACCCGTTCCCCGGCAAGCCGTTGACGGTCACCGCGGTCGGCGCAGCCGAGGGCGTCACGGCACGCGTCGAGGGCAACAAGGTCGTCATCAGGGCCAACGCTGACTTCTACGGCCGCACCGCGCTGACCTACCAGGTGCAGGACGCGACCGGGAAGCAGGAACGCCTGGTCGGCGGCCAGATCGTGGTGAACATCGTCGGCAAGCCCGGCGTGCCGGCCCGGCCCGCGGCGCGCTCCACCGGCGACGGCGTGGCCGTGCTGACCTGGCTGGAGCCCGACGCGAACGGCGCCGCGATCACCGGCTACGACGTGACCGGCGAGGGCGGCTTCAAGCAGCGCTGCGCGAACACGGTGTGCTCGCTCAAGGGCCTGAAGAACGGCAACCGGTACCACTTCTCGGTGCGCGCCTGCAACGTGGTCGGCTGCGGCGGGTACAGCACGCCGTCGGCCGAGGTGCGCCCGGACGTGCGCCCCGACCAGCCGGACGCGCCGCGCACCAAGTTCGGGGACGCGTCGGTCACCGTGACGTGGTCGGCGCCGACCAGTCGCGGATCCAAGATCGAGGGGTACGAGCTGGAGGTCTCCCCGCCCGTCGGCGGTGCCCGCCGGGTCACCGGCACGACGTACACGTGGACCGGGCTGACCAACGGCGTGGCCTACACGTTCCGGGTGCGGGCCTACAACGCCTCGCCCACGCCGAGCGAGTGGAGCGCGGACTCCGCGCCGGAGACGCCCGCGAAGGCGCCCGACGCGCCCGCGGCGCCCACGGCGGCCGGCGTGACCGACGGCATCGGCAAGCAGATCAACGTCCAGTGGGCGCCGCCGAACACCAACGGCGCGCCCATCAGCGGGTACGAGCTGACGGTCCTGCGGGCCAGGGTCGTGAACCGCACGGTCGCCGTGGACGGCGACACCACCGGCGCGACGGTGGACGTCGACAACGGCGTGGACTACACGTTCCGCGTCGTGGCCATCAACAAGGCCGGCAAGTCCACGCCGAGCGCCGACTCGGCGGTCACCGTCGCGCACGGCAAGCCGTTCCAGGTCACCTCGCTGATCGTGACCGACAACAGCGGCGGTACGGGCTTCGACCGACGGATCCACTACGCGCTCAACCCGCCGAACGACAACGGCATGGCGATCGTCCGGTACGAGTTCAACTACTCGGGCGGCACGGCGGTCGAGTACAAGTCGGCGGCCACCAGCGGGTACGTGCCGGACCCGCCGAGCCTCAACAACGGCACCCCCTACCGGCTGCGGGTGCGCGCCTGCAACGACATGTGCGGCGAATGGTCGGCCCTGAGCGCCGCGGTCATCCCGTACGGCCCGGTCAACACGCCCGGCGCCCGCGCGGCCAAGAACGGTGCCCGTCAGGTCACCCTGTCGTGGACCCAGCCCTCCGCCAATGGCCGGCCGATCGCCCACCTGGAGATCAGCATCAACGGCGGCGGCTGGGAGAACGTGGGCACCGGCAACGGCAGCCGCAACGTCGGCGACGGCCCCAACCAGACGTGGCAGATCCGGGTCCAGGCGGTCGACAGCGCTGGTCAGAGAAGCGCGATCGCGTCGTCGGAGCGGGTGACCACCGACCCGCCGGCGGTCAACGTGAGCAAGGGGGCGGCCACGTCGCAGCCCGACTGCAACACCGCACGGTGCGCTTTCGTCGTCATCGAGCTGGTGAACTTCCCGGCGAACACCACGATCTCCTGCTCGTTCCATTCGTCGCAGTCGGGCCAGGTGTTCTCGAACGGCTCCTACCGCACCAACGGCGACGGCTACTACCAGGGCCAGACCACGAAGTTCTTCGGCTGGCCGGGCGGAGTCGTGACCGTGACGTGCAACGGCGTCTCGGGCGCGAGCCCGCCATGGTAAGCGTTCACCCAGAAAATCCACAGTGGAGGACTGAGTCATGACCGTCGCCCCGGAGGCGACCGCCTGCACGCCCCAGGCGGCCGGCATGTTCGCCGAGGACTTCGCCCGGCTGGTCAGCAACGTCGAGCTGGCCGTGGTCGGCAAGACCCGCTGCGTGCGCCTCGCGCTGTCCTGCCTGTTCACGGGCGGTCACCTGCTGCTGGAGGACGTGCCGGGCACCGGCAAGACGTCGCTGGCCAAGGCGATCGCGCGCAGCGTCAAGGGCGAGCACCGCCGCGTGCAGTTCACCCCCGACCTGCTGCCCAGCGACGTGACGGGCGGCAACGTCTACAACCCGCAGACCGGTCAGCTCGGCGTGCGGCGCGGCCCGATCTTCACCAACATCCTGCTCGCCGACGAGATCAACCGGGCGTCGCCGAAGACGCAGTCGGCGCTGCTGCAGGCCATGGAGGAGGAGCAGGTCACCATCGACGGCGTGAACTACTCCCTCGACGCGCCGTTCATGGTCATCGCCACGCAGAACCCGATCGAGCAGGCGGGCACGTACCCGCTGCCCGAGGCGCAGCTCGACCGGTTCCTCATCCGCACGGAGCTGGGATACCCGGACGCGCAGGCCACCACCCGGCTGCTCGCCGAGGCCGCGACCCGCGACCGGTCCACCCTGATCGCGCCGCTCATCACGCCCACCGGCGTCGTCGACCGCGCGCGGCTCGTCGCCGGCGTGCACGTCGACCCGGCCGTGCTCGCGTACGTCAGCACGATCGCCGAGGAGACCCGTCGGGCCAAGGGCGTCAAGATCGGCGTGAGCGTGCGCGGCTGCTTGTCGCTGGTCCGGCTCGCGAAGACGTGGGCCGCCGCGCAGGGCCGGCACTACGTGCTCCCCGACGACGTGCTCGACCTCGCCGTGCCCGCCCTGGCGCACCGCGTCGTCCTCGACGTGGAGGCCGAGTTCTCCGGCACCACCGCCGTCGGGGTGATCGAGCGGGTGCTCAGCGTCGTGCCCGCGCCGGCGTTCCGGAGCTCCTGACATGCGCTTCGGCCAGGCCTGGGCCGCGGTGCGCCGCGCCGCCGCGACGGTCGACGGGCTGGCGTCGTCGGGCTGGGCGCGCGTGCCCGCCCCGGTGCGCGTCGTCCTCGCGCTGCCGACGGCGCTGGGCTGGACCGTGTCCGGCCTCGGCGCGGCGTCGCTGGTCGCCGGGCTGACCCTGGGCTGGCGGGAGCTGCTCATCGCCGGCGTGGCCGCCCTGCTGCTCGTCGCGCTCGCCGGCTACTACACGATCGGGCGCACCCAGCTGGCCATCGACATCGACGTGGTGCCGCCCCGGGTCACGGTCGGTGACCAGTTCCGGGGCACGGTCAGCATCCGCAACGCCGCCCCCCGGCGGCTCGCGCCGCTGCGCGTGGAGCTGCCTGTCCGGTCCGGCGCGACCCTGCTGGAGCCGATCCCGATCGAGGTGCCCGCGCTCGGCCCCGGCGCCGAGCACCGGGTGCTCGTCACCATCCCGGCCGCCCGGCGCGGTGTGCTCACCGCAGGCCCGGCCACCTCGGTGCGCGGCGACCCGCTCGGCCTGCTGCGCCGCGAGGTGACCTGGACCGAGGCCGAGGAGCTGTTCATCCACCCCACCACGGTCGGCATCGAGAACCTGGGCGCCGGCCTGCTGCGCGACCTCGAGGGCCAGACCACCAACGACCTGTCCATGAACGACGTGGCGTTCCACGCGCTGCGCGAGTACGTCCCCGGCGACGACCTGCGGCACGTGCACGCCTTCACGTCCGCCCGGATGGGCAAGCTCATGGTCCGCCAGTTCGTGGACACCCGCACCGCCCACCTCGCCGTCATCGTCAGCGGCGCCACCCGGGAGTACGCCGGCCCCGACCAGTTCGAGGTGGCCTGCTCGGTCGGCGGGTCGCTCGCCGTGCGGGCGGTCGACGACCAGCAGCGCGTGTCCGTGATCGCGGCCGGGCACAGCGCGCCGGCCCGGCTGCGCCAGTCGCGCGGGCTCGTGCTCGACCAGTTCAGCCGCGCCGAGTTCGGCGCGCCCGGCTCCGACCTCGTCACGTCCGTCGTGCGGACCAGCCGGGTCGCCCCCGACGTGAGCCTCGCCGTGCTCGTCACCGGCGGTCTGATGGAGGTGGCCGACATGCAGGCCGCGGCCGCCCGCTTCGGACCGGACGTGCGCGTCGTCGGCGTCCGCGTCGTCACCGGCGCCCACCCGGCCGCCCAGCGCGCCGGCCAGCTCTCGGTGCTCACCATCCCGAGCCTGGCCGACCTGCGCACCGTCCTGAGGGTGGTGGTCAGGTCATGACCGAGCGTAGCGAGGGCATCATCAAGCTCAGGCACAATCATGCCGACGCCTCGCGAAGCGAGGTCGCGGCATGATCGAACCTGGGGACCTGACTATTCCGCGGGTCGCGGCGCCCCCGGCCGCGCCGCCGCGCGGGACCCTGCTGGACGCCGGGTTCCTCGCCGCGCTCGGGGTCATCGGGCTGGTCGGGTTCGGGCCGGTGTTCAGCGGCCTGACGTACCTGATCGCCGGCGTCACCGGCCTCCTGCTCGGGCTGCTCGTCGCCCTGGCCGCCGTGCGGCTGCGCCTGGGCGTGCTCGTCACCGTAGCCGCCGGGCTGGTCGTGTTCCTGCTCGCCGCCGGGCCGGCCGCGTTGCGGGAGACCACGAGCGGCGGGGTCGTGCCCACCTCCGCGACCGTGCGCGCCCTCGTCGACGGGTCCGTGCACGGTTGGCGGGACCTGCTCACCACCCTGCCCCCGGCGCCCGCCAGCGGGCATCTGCTCGTCATCCCGTACCTGTGTGGGTTTGTCTGTGGGTTGGTCGGGCTGCTGCTCGCGGGCCGCACCCGGTTCCCGACCCTGCCGTTGCTCGCGCCGGGCGCGCTGCTGATCGCCGCGATCCTGTTCGGCACCGACGAGCCCGCGTCGCTGCTGGTGCAGGGCGTCGGCTTCGCCGCCGTCGGGTTCGCCTGGGCCGCGCTGCGCCAGCGGCGCCGGCGCCCGGCCGCGACGACCGTCGCGGGCGTG
>NZ_BAAALT010000254.1:0-26513 GCF_039528515.1 Luedemannella flava | reverse complement strand
CGCGGGCGAACCAGGCGCGCAGGTCCTCGCGGCCCTCGGTCGGCCCGCGCTGCCAGGCGGCGGGCTGCAGGGCGGCGCGGGCCAGCGCGCCGCCGAGGGCGGCGGTGGGCTGCAGCTCCGCGTCGAGGTACCCGCCGGACAGCGGGATGGCCCCGGACGGCGGTAACGCCAGTAACGCCTGCATGTCGTCCTCGCCGGGCCCGCGGGCGCCGAGCGCGACCGTCTGCCACGACAGGTCGGGGGTGCGGCGCTCGTCGGGCCGGGCGGCCACGAAGGTGCCCTTGCCGGGTCGCGCCTCCACCAGCCCTCGGGCGACCAGCTGCCGGATCGCGTCCGCGACCGTCACCGGCGAGGCGTGGTGCTGCGCCGTGAGCTCGCGGACGGACGGAAGTCGCGCGCCGGGCTCGCCGGCCGCCACGAGCCGGGAAAGATCTTGGATAACGCGGTCCGCTGCGTTACCGTCATTCATGAGAGACAAGAGTAACGCTACTGCGCCAGGAACGGTAACGGCGGACCGGGTCGCCGGCCTCGTCCTCGGCGCGCTCGGGGTGCTCGCCTTCAGCGCGACGATGCCCGCCACGCGCGTCGCCGTGCAGCAGCTCGACCCGTGGTTCGTGGCGTTCGCCCGCGCGGCGGGCGCCGGCCTGCTGGCCCTGGCCTACCTCGGGCTCACCCGGGCGCCGCGGCCCACCCGCGGGCAGTGGCGGCGGCTGTGCGTCGTCGCCCTCGGCGTCGTCGTCGGGTTCCCGCTGCTCACCTCCCTCGCGCTGACCATCCAGACTGCCGCGCACGGCGCGGTCGTCGTCGCCCTCCTGCCCGCCGTGACCGCCGCCTTCGCCGTGCTCCGTGCGGGCGAGCGCCCACCGCCGCCGTTCTGGATGGCGGGCGCGGGCGGGCTCGTGGCCGTACTCGCGTTTCTGGTCACCAGTGGCGCGGTGCGGGGCGCGCTGACGGTGGCCGACCCGCTCCTGGTCGCGGCCGTTGTCCTGTGCGGCCTCGGCTACGCCGAGGGCGGGGCGCTGGCCCGGGAGCTGGGCGGCGCGCGCACGATCTGCTGGGCGTTGGTGGTGTCGCTGCCGGTCAGCGTGCCCGTCGCGGTCGGCACGGCCATCGGCGACCCGCCGCGCGCCGGCGTGGCCGGCTGGTCGGGCTTCGCCTACGTCACCGTGATCTCGATGTTCCTCGGGTTCTTCGCCTGGTACGCGGGCCTCGCGCGCGGCGGGATCGCCCAGGTCGGCCAGATCCAGCTCGCGCAGCCGGTGCTCACGCTGCTCTGGTCGGCCCTGCTACTGGGCGAGACCGTCACCCCCGCCTCGATCGGCGCGGCCGTCGTCGTCCTCGCCTGCGTCGTCCTGACCCAGCGGGCCCGCCAGGGCGCCCCGACGCCGGCGGTCCGGCGGGCCTGACGGACCGACCCCGCCCTGCGGCGATCGAAATCCGGTTGCCGCCGGGCGGGCGGTTGCGGCACCGTGGTCGGCATGACGCTCTGACGGACCGCACCCCGATCTCCTCTTACGGCACTTCGCCGTTCCTTCGTGCATCCTCGAAAGAGAGCGTTCTTGTCTATCGTCACCGTGTTCGCCTCGCCCACGAGCTGGATCGAGTCCGACGCGCTCGCGCAGTGCCACCAGGTCGCCGCCCTCGACGGCATGATCAGCGTGGCCGGCATGCCCGACCTGCACCCCGGCAAGGGGGCGCCGATCGGCGCCGCCATGACGTCGACCGTGCTGTACCCGTTCCTGGTGGGCTCCGACATCGGCTGCGGCATCGCCGTGTTCCCGGTCCGGCTCAAGCGGGCCGTGCCCGAGAAGCTGGCCGCCCGGTTCCCCGACCTGGACGAGTCGCCCGACGCCGACGACCCGGCGTGGGACGTCATCAAGGGCGACCTTCCCGCCGGTCACACCGACAGCATCGGGACGGTCGGCCGGGGCAACCACTTCGTCGAGCTGGCCCGCATCGACACCGTGTTCGAGCCCGACCACGCCGCGCGCCTCGGGCTCGCCGCGAACGACCTGGTCCTCATCGTCCACAGTGGCTCGCGCGGCCTGGGCGAGCGGATCCTGCGCGCGCACACCGAGGTCCACGGTGCCGGTCCCGCCGCCGACCCGGCGGCCTACCTGGCCGCGCACGACGACGCCGTGCGGTGGGGGTCGCTCAACCGGCGGCTCATGGCCGCCCGGGTCGCCCACGCGCTCGGCGCCGAGCCGACCGAGCCGGTCGTCGACGAGTGCCACAACCTGGTCGAGGTCCGCGACGGCGCCTACCTGCACCGCAAGGGAGCGGCGCGGGGCGACGGCCGCGACGTGCTCGTCGCGGGCACGCGTGGCACGCTGTCCTACCTGGTGGCGACGCATGCCGGGCCGGAGGCCAACTACTCCGTCGCGCACGGGGCGGGCCGCAAGATGTCGCGGGCCGACGCGCTGCGCCGGGGGAAGGCCAAGCACACGGTTGAGGAGCTGCGGCGGACTCCGGTGGGGTCGTTGGTGGTGTGCGGCGACCGGCAACTGCTGTTCGAGGAGGCGCCCACCGCCTACAAGCGCATCGAGCAGGTGATCGGCGACCTGGTGCACCACGACCTGGCCACGCCGGTGGCGACGACGGTGCCGCTGGTCACCTACAAGACGGCGGACCTGCGTCGCGGGCGGGGGCGGTCGTGACGGTGCACCTGCTGATGTCGGCGGGGCGCGGCCCGCAGGAGTGCACCTGGGCGCTGGCGCACCTGGTGCGCCGGCTGGAGGCGTCGGCGGTCGACGCGAACGTGCGGGTCCGCCGGGTGCGGACCGTCGCCGGCGACCGGCCGGAGACGTTCCGGTCGGTGCTCATCGAGCTGTCCGGCGACGGGGTCGGGCCGTTCGCCGCGTCGTGGACGGGCACCCTGTGCTGGCAGGCGCCCAGCCCGTACCGGGCGAGCGCCGGGCGGAAGAACTGGTACGTCATCGCGCAGCCGTGCCAGGTCGACGTGCCGCGCACGGCGTTCGCCGAGACGGATGTCGACGTCGTCGCCTGCCGCACCGGCGGGCCGGGCGGCCAGCACCGCAACAAGGCGAGTACGGCGGTCCGCGCCACCCACCGCCCGTCCGGGCTGGTCGTCGTGGTGGACACGGAGCGGCAGTTCAGCCTCAACCGCCGCATTGCCCTGCAACTGCTGCGGGAGCGCCTCGAGGCCGGCGACGACGCGGCGGAGCGCGCCGTCACGACCTCGCGCTGGCAGATCCACGACGCGCTCGTGCGCGGCAACCCGACCCGCGTCGAGCGGCCCTGATCACAGCCACGGGCAGCGGCGACGGGCGCGCGGGTCACCCCTCCCCCACCACAGCGACTCGATCACGCGGCCGTTGGGCAGTGTGTGCGTCGCCGGGCCGTCGGCGGGCGCGAACCCCGCCGAGCGCAGCCACCCGATGCTCGCGACGTTGTCCACCTCACAGCCCGCGCGCAGCCAGAAGATGCCGAAGTGCCGGTGGGCCAGGTCGCAGACGGCCCGCAACGCCTCCGTGCCGTAGCCCCGACCCCGGAACGCGGCCGCGACCGCGCCGCCGATCTCGTGACGGCCGTCCGCGGCGCTCGTGACGCCGATGCCGGCGGCCATCTTCTTCGTGGCGCGGTCGACCGCGACGAAAACCAGCTGGTCCCGCGTCGGCCGCAGGATCCCGTCGCGGCGCCGCAGGGGCAGATCGACGCGCGGCGGCTCGGCGGGCTGGAGCAGCTCGTCCGGCCAGCCCAGCCATCGTTGCGCCGCCGGGTCCCTGTGAATGGCGTGGTACGCGGGCAGGTCGCAGTCTCGGGCGCTGACGATCCACAGCCGTGGGGTCCGGACGATGTGCAGCCCTGTCCGTCGGCAAGATCCGAACATCGGGCCAACCTAGCGCCCCGCCCGCGCCTCCAACCAGCCACCACGCACGACGTCCGCGCTGGCTTCGACTCCTGGCTGGCGCTACATTGGACATACCGAGGAGGGGAGTACTCCCCCGTGGTGGCGTCGTCAACACGGCAACGTGGGATTGTCGATCCCGCGGAACCCGGCGCCACCGGTCGTCGAGTGGAAGATCGGCGGCGGAAGAGACCTCCGTTGGAGCACTGGTGCCCCCTGCATGGCGCAGGTGGGGTGTCCTGTGTTCGCGGAGGTACCCGCCTGCGTATAGGTGGTTGCCCTTCTCGGACCCCGCCACCTTCATCGAACGCCATCAAGGGACACCCCGTTCGACGGAGGAGTCCGTGCGCGTGTCCGAGATTCTCGAAGCAGCGGCTAACGCGATCACCGTGGTCAGCGCAGTCGTCGGTCTGATTCTCCTGCGGCTTCGCGCACGTCGTGAGCGAGGCAAGCAGGGGAACCGCCAACCGCCCAACGAGTAGCCGTCGAGACCCCGTTGAGGGTTGGTTGTCGCACCCGCCCCCGGCATCAGGCATGCTTCCGGTGTGGGTGTCCGAGACGCGACGCTGGCCGACCTGGCGGCGTTGATCGATGTCCAACAGCTGGGTGCGGTGCGCGCGGTCGGCCACATCTTCCCGCAGGACGAGTACCCGTTCCCGCGCGAGGACCTCCGGGCGCGGTGGGCGGCCGAGATCGCTGACCCGGGCATCGAGGCCTACGTCGTCGACGACGACGCGGGCGCCATCGTCGGATTCGCCGCCCTGCGCGGCGACGAGCTGCTCCACTTCGGCACCGCGGTCGAGACCTGGGGCACGGGACTCGCGGCGGAGGTGCACGGCGACCTCATGCGACGACTCGCCGCGCGCCACGTCACCCGGGCCCGGCTGCGCGTCTTCGAGGAGAACCACCGGGCCCGCCGCTTCTACCAGAAACTGGGCTGGCTCCCGACCGGCCGCGTCAGCCGGACATCGTTTCCGCCCCGCCCCCTCCTTCTGGAGTACGCGCTCGACCTGTGATGCTGGTGCACGTGAAGGTGGTGTTCGACACGGAGCTGTGGTTGTGGGACGCCCGGCGGGACGAGAGCTGGGTGTTCGTCAGCCTGCCGGTCGACGACTCCGAGGAGATCCGTGAGGTGACCGCCGGGCCGCGCCGGGGCTTCGGCGCGGTGCGCGTACGGGCCACGATCGGCGGCACCACCTGGGTGACCTCGATCTTCCCGGACAGCGGCAGCGGCAGCTACGTACTGCCGGTCAAGCGCGCCGTACGCAGGGCCGAGGAGCTCGACGTTGGTGACACCGCGACCGTGACCGTCGAACTCGTCGACGTGTGACGCAGGGGCGGCCGTGGACGACGTCGAGCGCGACTTCTGGCTCGTACTCGAGCATCGGATCTGTCGTGAGTTCGAGGGCTTCGCGGACCCGAGCCTGCGCTTCCTGTGGTGTGACGGGCTCATTCCGGACGAGTACGACCTGTCGGCCGAGGACCCCCGCATCCGGGGCGACGCCTACTGCGGGCAGGACGGGCAGGAGAAGTGGCGGTTCGAACTCGTCATCGGCGAGCGGGTGGCGCACCGCTTCGGCTACGGCTCGGGGGCGGCGTGCGCGGCGGGTCGCGTGCGACGATGCTCGCATGACCAGCGACGACGCCCCCACCGTCAGCGCCCTGGCGATCAACGTCAACATCCCCGACGACCTGCGCTGGACCGACACCCGACGCGGCGAGGAGTTCACCCTCACCACCCTCAACGTCCGGCTCCTCCCGGACGGCCGCCTCGCGGCGAAGGCGTACGGCCGGCCGACCGCCGGCGGCCGTGGCACCTACGTCTCGTTCCCGGTGCCGGACAGGCCCGAACTGGCCTCCCTGGTCGCCGCCGCCGCGCAGCAGGCCGGCGCCCTCTGGACAGCCCACCGCGGCCTCACCTGACGACCCTCAGGCTCCCGTGTGGCGGGGTGGTTATCGGGGAAGATCGGCATTCGGGGTACGAAAGCGCACTGAGGCGGGGGTTTTCGCCTCGAAACGGCGATCTCCCCCGCAGGACACGGCCCGCACCAGAGACATGATCTCCGCACCTCCGAACAGTTGCCACGTGGCTAAGCGCGTTCGTGGCTGGCGCGGAAGTCGAAGAAGCGCAGACCGTCGATCACGGCGCCGGATTCGATCTCCCGCGGCGTCCAGGGATGGGCGGAATAGTCATCCAGCACCACGCCTCCGCGTGCCAGGAGCAGCGCGACCAACCAGCGAACCTCCGCGGTGCCGTCGATCCGCCCGGAGATGTCGACCACGACCGCCCAGGTGGGGCGGTGCCCCAGGGCCGCTTCAAGCAACGCCATATCGTTGCGGTCCAGGTCGGCGAAGAGGTACCCGGTCTGTTCATCGTCGATCTCGATGTACAGCCTGTCGGCCAGGAGCCACCGACCGGGCTGCCGCAGCAGGTGCCGATCGAGTAGAGCGATGGTGTCGGCCCGCTCACCCGTGGGAAACACGAACACGCTGCGCATGGGCGGCATCCTGCCAGGGACGGGCGCTGACGGCGTACTCACCAAGATTTTTTGGGTTCTGGTGTTCGTCGTGTCGATTCCGCGGGCTGTCCGTTCGACCTGAGGGTGAGAGGGTCGATGTGGCGACCCGAGATCAAGGAGATTCGGATCATGGCGAAGTACATGCTGATCATGCGGGGCACGGACGAGGCGATGGCGAAGATGGCCGAGACGCCGTTCGAGGAGATGCTCGAGCTGATGGGCCGGTTCAACGACGAGCTGTTCAAGGCCGGCGTGCTCGTCGCCGCCGAGGGCCTCGACGACCCGACGAAGGGCGTGGTGGTCGACTTCAGCGGCGAGACGCCGGTGGTCACCGACGGCCCGTACGGCGAGACGAAGGAGCTCTTCGGCGGCTTCTACATCCTCGACGTGGCCTCCCAGGAGGAGGCGGTCGAGTGGGCCCGGCGGATGCCGGCGATGAGCGGCTCCAAGTGCGAGATCCGCCGCGTGCCGAGCATCGACGAGTTCCCGCAGGACAACGAGTGGATCATCAAGGAGCGTGCCTGGCGCGAGCGCACCGGCCAGCTCTGATGCCCACCACGACGGACGGCCCGCCGAGCACCGAGTCGGCACGGCGGGCCGTGGAGGCCGTCTGGCGCATCGAGTCCGCCCGCATCATCGGCGCGCTCACCCGGTTCACCGGGGACTTCGGGCTCGCCGAGGACGTGGCGCAGGAGGCGGTGGCCGAGGCGCTGGTCGCCTGGGCGCGCGACGGCGCCCCGACGAACCAGGTGGGCTGGCTGCTCGCCACCGCGCGGCGGCGCGCGATCGACGCGTTCCGCCGGCGGACGGCCCTCGACCAGCGCTACGCGATAATGGCCGGCCAGCTCGCCGAGGGCGAGGCCACCTCGGGGGCGACCCCGGCACCAGCCGACGACCTGCCGTGGGACCCGGAGCGGGTCGACGACGACGTCCTCGCGCTGATGTTCGTGGCGTGCCATCCGGTGCTCTCCCCCGAGGCCCGGGTGGCGCTGACCCTGCGTACGGTCGGCGGGCTGTCCAGCGAGGAGATCGCCCGGGCGTTCCTCGTGCCGGTGCCGACCGTCCAGGCGCGGATCACGCGGGCCAAGAAGACGATCGCGGCGGCGGGCGTGCCGTTCGAACTGCCGCCCTCCGACCAGCGGCGGGAGCGGCTCGGGGGCGTCCTGAGCGTACTCTATGTGATCTTCACAGAGGGTTCGACGGCGACGGCGGGTGACCGGCTGATGCGCACGGATCTCGCCTACGAGGCGATCAGGCTCGCGCGGATGCTGGCGGCGCTGCTGCCGGACGAGCCGGAGGTGCACGGGCTGCTCGGGCTGTGTGAGCTGACCGCCGCGCGGTTCCCGGCGCGGACAGGGCCCGACGGCGAGGCGATCCTGCTGGAGGACCAGGACCGGCGACGGTGGGACCGGTCGGCGATCCGGCGCGGCCTGGCGGCCGTCGAACGGGCGTCGGCGCTCGGGCGCGGCCTCGGCCCGTACGGGCTGCAGGCGGCCATCGCGGCCTGCCACGACACCGCGCCGTCGGTGGCGGAGACGGACTGGGAGCGGATCGTGGTCCTGTACGAGGCGCTCGGGCGGGTGGCGCCGTCGCCGGTCGTGGACCTGAACCGGGCGGTGGCCGTCGCGATGGCGAGCGGGCCGCTCGACGCGTTGGCCATCGTGGACGAGCTGGTCGCCACGGGTCGGTTGGCCGGTTCGCACCTGCTGCCGAGCGTGCGCGGGGAGCTGCTCAGCCGGCTCGGCCGCACCCGCGAGGCGAAGGCCGAACTGGAACTCGCCGCCCGACTGTGCGGCAACGCCCGCGAGCGGTCGGTGCTCCTCCGCAAGGCGGCCGCGATCGGGTGACGTCGGCTAGGCTTCGAGCCCGCCGGGTTCGCGGTCACCGCCTGGCGGCTCGCCACGTCCCTGTCGCCCGGGTACGTGCGGTGGCACCGGCGGGTCCTGTCCGCCTCGTGCACGCGCAGCCCGTGG
Source organism: Luedemannella flava (assembly GCF_039528515.1). Classification (NCBI taxonomy): domain Bacteria; kingdom Bacillati; phylum Actinomycetota; class Actinomycetes; order Micromonosporales; family Micromonosporaceae; genus Luedemannella; species Luedemannella flava. The sequence continues at coordinate 18,153 of NZ_BAAALT010000254.1, read as the reverse complement.
GACGGCAGCCTCGTCGGGGAGGTCACCGTCGTCGTGGGGTGGCCGGCGGAGCTGACCTGGTCGCGGCAGTCGACCCGGGACAAACGCCCCGGACGGCCCCGACGCCGGCCTGGAGGAAGTCGCCCGCCGGGCCGTGACGGTCGTGGCCCGTGAGTTGAACGAGCTGCTCACCCCGATGATCGGCCAACTGGACGCCGGCGTCCCCGCGACGGACTCCTGACGGGTCAGGGTGTTGCCCAGTAGAACCTGGTCGGGCCGAGTTCAGTGACGCGGATGCCGTCGAAGACGCCGCCGGCGCGCTCGATCGTACGGGCCGAGGCGACGTTGTCCGGCGCGCAGACCAGGAGGACGCGGTCGACGCCCAGGGCGGCCCTGGCCTCGGCGAGCATCTCACCGAGCGCCCAACTCGCCAGGCCACGGCGGCGCGCGGACGGGCGTACGCCGTACCCGATGTAGCCACGTGCGGCGTCGAAATGGTGCCGTAGGGCGATCCCACCGAGGACCCGGCCGTCCTCGACGATCCAGCGACAGGAGGCGTGCCACTCGGGCGGACAGGGTGTGCCGACCGGGTGGTCCAGGTGCAGGCGCCTGCCCACCCACGTGGCGAAGCCCTCGGGAGTTTCCACGTCGTCGTCGGGGCCAACGCCGAAGCCGTCCTCGTGCAGGCCCGGGCCCCACTCGCGGTGGCAGTCGAGGAAGGCGGCGTGCAGGTCCGTCGTCGGCGCGATCAGTTCAGGCATGCGGGTGACGGTAGTGGCGACCGCCAGCCGGCGGCCACGTAGCGCGGGCCGTCGCATGAGGTGCGTCACGGTTACCAGAACGGACCCTCCCACACCGCCACGACATGGTCGTAGACGTCGCGTAGCCAGGGTTCACGGACCGCCGGCAGCCGCGCGAGAGTCCTGAGGAAAACGCTCCTATCCGGACGGAAAGGTCTGGTCGGCGCGAACGGCGGCGGGTCCTCGCGGAACGCCAGGTCCGGCATCGGCGCCGCTCCCGGCACGGGCCACCGGCCGTGGTGGAAGGCCAGATGCCTCCAGACGTCGTACTCCAGCGGCACCGCATCCGCCGACCGGGACGCAACCCAGGTCTCGCCCGTCACGGGATGCCGCGGGACCAGTGCCAGGTCGGTCGGCACGGAAGGCAGGCCGGGTCCCGCGAGGACCAGGGATCTCGCCGGCGCGTCTGTCGGGAGCAGCAGGTCCAGGGACCGGCGGAAGGTCTCGGCCACAGGGCCGTCCGGAACCGTCACCGGCCTGCCACCCGACGCGGCCAGGATGCGGGCCAGCGCGGCGCCGACCGCCGCCTCCCACAACGGGCTCCAGAGCCCGGACGGCTCCGCCGGAGGCGTCCCCGCCCGCTCCTGCCGAACGGCCTCCCAGGCCACCGCCAATGGCGGTCCGGCCACGTCGTCCAGGCGGTGCACCGCCCGCGGGTCCACCCACACCGCCTGCCACAGCGAGCAGTCGTCGATGCGCGTGGCGACCGGACGCCCGCACCCTACGCATGCGAGATTCGGGCCGTCCCGGCCGTCCAGCCCGCAGCAGAAGCCGTCGTTGCGTTCGGGAATGAAGACCGTCCCACGGACGTCGCCCGGCGCGAGGACGACCGCGTGCGAGGGCCCGTCCGACACGGAGAACACCGGCGCGTACAGACCACGCGCCCGCGCCTCGTCCGCACCGACCTCCGCCCAGCGTCGCCACGGCGGCCCATAGTGCTCCGGGTCGACCGCGAACGTCCCCGGCTCCATCAGCACGCCCATGGACGTCACGCCGTTCCCGTGGACGTGATGGGCGAGGACGGGCAGCGCGACGCGCGTGACCGGCGCGGTGAGGACGGTGTCGCAACCCGAACACGCGAATACGGTCACTGCGGTCGTGGCTTCGCGTTGCGCAGCCTGATACCGCTGAAGCTCACGGAGCTGGCGATGACCGCGTCCCAGTACGGCCAGAGGTTGTCGAGCACGCGGAGCTGGATGCCGGCCGCCGCGTGGCACGCGATCAGGTCGCCCACGGGTTCCGCCGGGCCGAGCGGCACGACCGGCTCGGTGGCCACGTGGGCGTACGGTTCGTTCTCGCCGAAGGGGCGGAACACGTCCGCCGGCAGGCGGTAGGCGTAGAGGCGGGTGGTGCGCATCGCCTCGAGCCAGCCGTACTCGATGGCGTGGACCCGGTCACCGCAGCCGGGGCCGATGACGCGGTCGCGGTCGGCGTCCGTGGTGGTGTCGCGCACCCAGGCCATCGCGCGGGGACACCGGCGCGGAAACCAGTAGTCCGGCGCGCGTCCGTAATCAACGGCCCAGACGTACGCGTCGGGTTGGCGCGCGGTCGCCGCGACGTGTGGGACGAACCGTGTGATCGTCGGATCCTCTGAGAAGTGCAGGACCTGCCCCGGTTCCGGCCGCATCCCGCCATCCTGCGCACCTACCCGTATCCGGTTCAACGCAATTTCGTGGAACGATGGGTCGCGTGGACGGGTTCGCGGTGATCGTGGGTGCCGGTTCGTTGCGGTCGACGGGGAGCGGCGCGGTGGCGTTCCCGCACCGGTGGACGCCGGGAGGCGTGACCGTCGAGGCCGACTTCACGGGCGCGCACCTGCTGCACCTGTCGGCCGCCGGCTGCGTCCTCAACGACGTGTACCGGGAGGCCGGCGCGCTCGGGATCGAGATCGAGGGCGTGCGCGTCACCGCCGCGGGTGGCTTCGACACCGACACGTGGACGTCGACCGGCATCACGTACCAGGTCGAACTGCGCTCCCCGGCGTCCGCCGAGGACCTCGACCGGCTGTTGGACCGGGTCGACGAGGTTGCGGAGATCCCGCGGGCGATCCGCGCGGGCGCCTCCGTTCAGCGGGCCTGACCGCGCGTGGCGGAGCCCGTGGAGTTGGATGACGACGCGAGCGGGATCGAGCGGGAACTCGCCGCCGCGTTCCCGGTGGGACGGTGGGTCGACGCGGGCGGCCGGGAGGTGCGGGCCAGCGTCCTCGCCAGGATCGCGGGCAGCCGCCCGGAGCCGGCGTGGCCGATGCCCGGACTGCGGCTGCGGGGTGCCCGCGTCGTCGGGCAGCTGAATCTCGGCTTCACCGAGGTGCTGTTCCCGTTGTCGCTGGAGGACTGCGACTTCGCCGAGGCGCCCGGCCTGTGGTGGGCCGACCTGGGGTTCACGAGCTTGCGGCGCTCGCGCCTGCCGGGGCTGGTGGCCCCGAACGTCGCGGTGCGCGCGCATCTGCGGCTCGACGGATGCCGGTTCTCCGGGAAGGTCAACCTCACCGGGGCCAGGCTGCGCGGCGGGCTGCTGCTCGACGGGGCCGAGCTGGCCGAGCCCGGGGGCGTCGCGCTGGACGCCCAGCGCATCGAACTGGGTGGGGACCTGCGCGCGCTGGACGGCTTCCGCGCGACCGGGCGGCTGCAGCTGTTCCAGGCCACCATCAACGGTGGCGTGCACCTCGACGGCGCGACGATCGAAGGCGCCAGCTCGGGCGTCGCCAACGAGGCCCTCGACCTGGACAGCGCCACCGTCCGCGGCGGCGTGTTCGCGCGCAACGCCGACATCGCCGGCGAGATCAGCCTGCGCCACGCCACCATCGGTGGCGTCGTCACGCTCACGTCGTCGACCGTGCGCAACCCGGGCGGGGTGAGCCTGCGGATGGACCGGGCCGACGTCGCGGGTGGCGTGTTCCTGCTAAACAGTCGCCTCGTTGGCGAGGCCCGGATGATCAGCACCCGGATCGGGCGGACGATCCAGCTCGCCGGCGCCGTACTCGACAACGCGGGCGGCACCGCGCTCAAGGCGACGGCGCTGAATGTCGACGGCTCCTTCGAGGCCGGCGCGGACAGTACCGGGCGCGCCGGCCTCGTCGCGAACGGTGTGGTCAACCTGGTCGAGGCGTCGGTCACCGGACCGGTCCTGTTCGAGGGCGCCCGGTTGGACAATCCGGGCGGCGACTCGCTGTCGGCCACCGGCATCCGCGCGGGCAGCGTGTTCAACTGCTGCGAGGGCTTCACCGCGACCGGCAACGTGTCGGTGACCAGCGGCCGCATCGCGAGCCGGTTGTGCTTCGACCGGGCGACCCTGCAGTCGCTGTCCTGCTCGCGGGCCGACGTCAACCATCTGTCGATGCGGTTCGCCGTCGCGCCCGCCGGCGAGGTGAACCTCACGCACGCCCGCGTCGTGCTGCTCCAGGACGACCCGGCGACCTGGCCGTCCGCCCTCAGACTGGACGGCCTGACCTACCAGACGCTGATTCCCGACCTCCCGCCGACCGAACGGCTGGGCTGGCTCGGCCGCGAGCCGAGGAGCGTCCGGCCACACCCCTACCAGCAGCTCGCCACGGCGTACCGGCAGCTCGGGCACGATGAGCACGCCCGGACGGTCCTGCTGGCCCGGCAGCGGCGACAGACCCGCTCGCGGTCCCGGGCGGCGCGCGCGTGGGGCTGGCTGCAGGACGCCACCGTCGGGTACGGCTACCGTCCCCTGCGGGCCGTGACGTGGCTGCTCGCGCTGCTCGCGATCGGCTCGGCGGTCTTCGCGGCGCACCCGCCGGTCGCGGTGAACCCTGGCAGCAGCCTGCGGTTCAACCCCGTGTTCTACACGCTGGATCTGCTGCTGCCGATCGTCGGCTTCGGGCAGGAGGCGGCCTTCGAGCCGGCGGGGGCCGGACAGTGGCTCGCCTACCTGCTCATCGCTGCTGGTTGGACCCTCGCGACAACGGCCGCCGCCGGCTTCAGCCGCGCCATTACCCGCACCTAGTCGGCGCACACTGATTGGACCAGCCGTGACGGCAACGGTCAGGTGCGGGCTGTCCGGACGTCGAGGACGACGAACTCGCCCGTGTCGGCGACGACCGCGGTCACCTTGAGCGCCCGGTCGGGCCACTCCACGCGACGCCCGTGACACCGCCGCCGCCCGGCACGAACGCCGACCGAGGTTGCTACATGAGGTGACGGACCCCTTCGAAGGCGGGATCGAGCTGTGGCTTCACCGATGCGCGGCCTTCCCGCCAGTGCGGTAGGTGCGACTCGAGCTCGGCCCGCGCGTTGGTCTGCGAGTCGACGTAGAAGTGCAGCGTCCGTTCCCGGCCGCCGGTTTCGTGGGCGACGAGCGTGCCGTTGGTCGCGATCGCGGCACTGAGGTCGTCCTCGAAACGGCGGAGGGCGGCCAGCGACTCCTCCACCGGCAGCAGGCCCTCATTGAAACGCTGGTAGGGCAGCCTGATCGGCATGTGCAGGTCGAAGCGCGGCCATCGGGCGGACCGCAACGGTGATGCCGCCGTGGCCAGCAACGGCGTTCCGTCCCGCCGCTGACCCTGCATGAGTACCCAGGAGTCCTCGTCGCCGGTCAGCGCGTCCACCGCGTGCCGCAGGTCGGCTGGCGTACCGAGGTTCGGCGGGACGACCGCGCTCCAGGTGATCTCCCCGAGCCAGACTTCCACGTTCTGTTCGCCGAGCGCCCAGTCCAGCGTGAGGAAGGTGATCTGAGCTTGAACGTTGTCCGGCAGGCCGGCGAATCCAGGGTGGTGGCAGACGACGTCGATCTGACGGCGCTGTTTGTCCACCGCGATGCCGTAGCGGATATGCGCGAGTTCCAACGTGTGACCGTCGAGTTCGATCCTGGACTCGAACGCCGATGGATCGGCGGCGCGCAGGCACCGGTAGGACCAGGTCCCATCGGCGGGTGGTGCGGCGGCCAGCCAGCGGGCGGCGACGGCGCGGGTCGCCGCCTGGCCCGCGGAGGTGACGACGAGCGTGTGCGTGGACGAAGTGCCGGGGGCCAACTCCCACTGCAGATCGGCATGGATCGCGTGAACCTGGCGACCGATTTCTTCGGCGAAGCGCTGGACCGTGCCGGCGGAGATCGCAGCCGCCACATCACCGCGCGTGGCAGCCCACCACTGCCAGAACTCGGCGATAGTCTCCCCCTCGGGTCGAGACCTTCTCCGGAACAGGGCCATGACTTCGCAGTGTAGTCGGTATCGTGATCATTAAGTGCCAACGCCGCAAGGGACCACCACGATGACGGGAGCACGGTCCATGTCTTTCGTCCGACGCTTCGACCACGTCGGCATCACGGTCGCGGATCTCGATGCCGTGACCGACTTTTTTGTCGCGCTCGGCCTGGAGGTCGAGGGCAGGGCGTTCGTCGAGGGCGAGTTCCTGGAGACGGTCTGCGGCATCCCCGACTCCCGCACTGAGATCGTCATGCTGACGTCGCCCGGCGGTGGTGCCCGCCTGGAGCTCGCGAGGTTCGTGCGGCCCGACTCCGTGCCGGGCTCGCCGGCCGCCATGGCCAACGAACTGGGACTGCGCAACGTGTCGTTCGAGGTCAACGATCTGAAGGCCGCTGTCGACTGGGCAGCGAGCGAGGGCTACGGGCTGGTCGGTGGCATCGGCGAGTACGAGGGTGTGTGGCGGATGGCCTACGTCCGGGGACCGGAAGGGATCATCGTCTCGCTGGCCGAGCGCGTCGGCTGAGCGCGCAACGGCCGGCATCAGTCCTCCGGTCACTGATGTCAGCCGCTTGGCGGTACCTCGGCTATGGTCTCCTCGGCCGACTGCATGCCGAGATCGTGCCGGCCGAGGGCGCCAGCGACCGGGCCGAGGCGCTGTTCAGCTTCGAGAGCCTGGCCGTCCTGCGGTATGAACGCACCTTCATGCGGCCACTGCTGCCGGGCTCAACGACGCCCTGACCAGCCGCCCGCGTCGGCTCCCCACCCGGAGCGCGCCGCCTGACGCGCTTCTGCCAGGGTCACCGCCTCGACGTCGGCCGCTCGGACCTTCACGACCTCGAGGCCGAACGGGAACTCCACGTTGGACCCGTCCGCGAACGACACCATGACGTGGGTGTCCGGTCCGGCTGGATGGTTATCCATCCACTGCACGTGGACGACCTCCGCGGTCAGGGACCCGTCCGGGCGCACCAGGGCGAAGCCTTCCAGTGCGCCCTGGGCGACGTCCGGACGGAGCCGGCGCTGCCGCTCCGCGAGCCGCTGCTGCCGCCACCGACGGCGCGCCTCGGAACTCACCACGGCGCGGTCACTTCTCGGGGTCGGTGGCGGGCGAGGTGGACGATGATGTCGGCGTTGATCTCGACCGTCTCCGGCAGGACGCGCAGGATCCGGTCGAGGACCCGCTCCCGGTCGGCTGGCGGGAGTTCGAGGTAGGCCGAGATGGTCGACAGGTGGCCGACGTAGTCGGGCGCGGTCATGGTCAGCCGCCGCTCGATCACGGCCTGCCGGACGTCGACGAACGACCCGGACCGCTCCAGCTCCGTGCCCGGCCACTGCATGTCCTGCTCCGGCGGCGTGCCATCGGGCGAGGGGATGTCGTCCGACTCCAGGTAGGGCGCCCGGACCGCTCGGACGGCCTCCTCGACAGCCGGGTCGGCCAGCGCCACCGGGCCGCCGAACGAGGCGAACACGCCGCCCGGCTCCAGCAGGGCGGCCACCCGCGCCCACCGGCCCGCGGGGCTCGTCCAGTGCAGCGCCGCCGCGGCGTAGACGAGTCCGTACGTAACGCCGGGTTGTAGCTCCTCGAACGTGGCGCGCACCGTCCACGCGGTCGGCACGTGCTCGCGCAGCTCGGCGAGCATCGCCTCGTCCGGCTCGGTCGCGGTGACCGCGACGCCGCCCCGCGCGAACAGGCGGGTCGCCTTGCCCGTCCCGGCGCCGATCTCCAGGGCGGTGCGCACCGGCCGACCCGCGTACGTCATGACCAGGTTGAAGAGTTCTTCGGGGTACCCCGGACGGAAGCGTTCGTAGCCCTTCGCCACCGCCCCGAAACTCAGCGCACGAGCAGACATGCCGAGCATCCTGACACGGTCACGCCTCGTGAGAGCGGGGGACCACCAGGCCCGTCTCGTAGGCGGCCACCACCGCCTGGGTGCGGTCGCGCAGGCCGAGTTTCGCCAGTACCCGACTGACGTGGGTTTTGACCGTCTCCTCGGTGACGGTCAGTCGGGCGGCGATCTCGGGATTGGACAGGCCCTCGGCGACCAGGCGCAGGACCTGGGTCTCGCGCGGCGTCAACGCCGACAGCGCGGACGAGGGTGGCGCGTCGGGGCGATGCATGGTGGCGAACTCGCTGATCAGGCGGCGGGTGACGGTCGGCGCCAGGAGTGCCTCCCCCGCGGCGACCACGCGGACCGCGTCGAAGAGCCGCTCGGCGGTCACGTCCTTGAGCAGGAAGCCGCTCGCCCCGGCGCGGATGGCGTCGTAGACGTACTCGTCGAGGTCGAACGTGGTCAGGATGAGCACGCGCGGGCCCGACGAGGAGCGGGTGAGCTGCCGCGTCGCCTCGATGCCGTCGGTGCCGGGCATCCGCACGTCCATGAGCACCACGTCCGGGGACTGCGCGCGGCAGACCCGCACGGCGTCCGCGCCGTCGACGGCGGTGCCGACGACGGTGAAGTCGGGCTGCGTGTCCAGCAGCCCCGCGAAGCCGGTGCGGACCACCTCGTGGTCGTCGGCGACGACGAGCCGGATCATCGGGTGTCCTCCGCGTTGGTGGGCAGGGTGGCCTCCACGAGAAAGCCGCCGGCGGTGCCGGCGCCGGCGCGCAGTGTTCCGCCGACGGCGGCGGCCCGCTCGCGCATCCCGAGCAGGCCGTGGCCGCCGCTGTCGGTCGACGCGGCGGATCCGGGTCCGTTGTCTCGGACGAGCAGCCGCAGTGACGGTCCGGAGAAGTGCAGCTCCACGTCCACGGCCGCGCCGGGGGCGTGCCGGCGGGCGTTGGTGAGCGCCTCCTGCACGATCCGGTACGCGGCCAGCTCGACACCGGGGTCCAGGGTGGCCGGTGTGCCGTGGATGATCAGCCGGGTGCCGGCGCCGGACGCGTCGCGGGCCTCGTCGAGCAGCTCGTAGAGCTGTCCGAGGCCCGGCTGGGGACGGCGCTCGGCGGCGTCGCCGGTGTCCGACCGCAGGACGCCGAGCAGGCGGCGCATCTCGGTGAGCGCCGCGCGGGCCGTGTCGCCGATCGCCGACAGCCGCTGCGCCCCGGCGGGCGGCAGGCCGGGGGTGGTGAGCCGGGCGGTCTCGGCCTGCACCGAGATCATCGAGACGTGGTGGGCGACGACGTCGTGCAGCTCGCGGGCGATGCGGGCCCGCTCGCCCCGGGCGGTGTTCTCCAGCAGGGTGCCGGCGAACGCGTCGCGGGCCGCCGCGTGCTCGGCCGTCTCGCGCCGGACCCGGCGCGCGATCCCGGCACCGGCGGCGAGCGGGACCACACCGGCCAGCAACACCGCGACCGTGCCCCGGTCGACGAGGGCCGGCACGACGTAACAAGCACCGGCCACCAGTGCCAGCGGCGGCCAGCCGTGCCGGCCCGCCCGGTAGACGACCAACGCCTGGGCGGTCATCCCGGCCACGGTCAGGAGGTCGAAGCCGGCCAGCGACACCAGAGCGGCGACGGTCACCGGCACGGCCGCGGCGCCCGGGTCGCGCAGCGCCAGCGGCGCCGTGGTGGCCAGACCGAGCAGGCATACGAATAAAAGGTACGGATCGGTCACCGACGGGCCGGCGAGCCGCACGAGGGTCTCCCCCACCGCGGCCACGCTCAGGGCCGCCGCGACGGCCACCCACGTCGTGTCGTCCGCCCCGCTCCGGCCCGTACCCACCTGGTTATTCTTGCCGGCGCCGGGGCGCGGCGCGTCCCCGGCGGCAGCGACCCGCGCGTAGCTCGCGGGAGGGATGCCGCCGACGGCGTCGCTCGCGTCGGGGAGGGCAAACCTGGCTCCGCGGCGTGACGACCGCGGGCCCCCGGCTCCCTACGGTTACCGGCATGGACGCAACCATCGAGGTCACCGGGCTGCGCAAGCGGTTCGGGTCGACCGTGGCCCTCGACGGGATGACCTTCGCGGTCCGCCCGGGGCAGATCACCGGCTTCGTGGGCGCCAACGGGGCCGGCAAGTCCACGCTGCTGCGCATCGTGCTCGGGCTCGACGCCGCCGACGCGGGCACCGCCCTGGTGGGCGGGGCACCCTACCGCACGCTGGCGCGGCCGCTGCGCCACCTCGGCGCGCTGCTCGACGCGGGCGCGGAGTACGCGGCCCGCAGCGGCCGCAACCACCTGCTGTGGCAGGCCCACTCGCAGGGCATCCCCGCCAAGCGGGTCGACGAGCTGCTCGGCCTCGTCGGCCTCGGGTCGGCGGCNCGCGCAAGCGCGTCCGGGCGTACTCGCTGGGCATGCGCCAGCGGCTCGGCATCGCCGGGGCGCTGCTCGGCGACCCGCCGGCGCTGATGCTCGACGAGCCGTTCAACGGCCTCGACCCGGAGGGCATCGTGTGGCTGCGCGGCTTCCTGCGCGGCCTGGCCGCCGAGGGGCGGGCGGTCCTGGTGTCCAGCCACCTCATGAGCGAGCTGGAGGACACGGCCGCGCACCTGGTCGTGGTCGGCCGGGGCGCGGTGGTCGCCGACAAGAGCGTCGCCGAGCTGATCGCGGCCGCCTCGGGCGACCGGGTCAGCGTGCGCACCAGCGCGCGGACCGAGGCGACGAACGTGCTGGCCGCGGCCGGTGCGACCGTCGCCGTCATCGAACGCGACGCGCTCACGATCACCGGGCTGCCCGCCGAGCGGGTGGTCGCTCTCCTGACGGGGGCGGGGGTGGCGTTCTCCGAGGTCTCCTCGCACCGCGCCACCCTCGAGGAGGCCTACATGGAACTGACCCGCGACGCCGTCGAGTTCCGGGCGGTGGCGCCGTGAGTCTGATCAGAGCGGAATGGACGAAGTTCCGGTCGGTGCGGGGGTGGCTCATCGCCACCACCGTGGGCGCGCTGCTCATCGTGCTGTTCGGGTGGCTGACCGCCACCGGCAGCCGCAGCTCGTACCAGGAAGGGCCGGGGCAGCCGGAGATCATCGGTCACCCGCCGGTGCCGACCGGGCCGGGCGGGGAGGCGGTCAAGGACCAGTTCACGTTCGCGCACCGCACGCTGAACGGCGACGGCACCATCACCGCCCACCTCTCGCCCCTGACGGCCAGCACCGAGGGGCCGGACGGCGACCCGCGCGACAACGACGTGCCCGCCTGGGCCAAGGCCGGGCTCATCATCAAGGCGGACACGACGCAGGGCTCCACCTACGCCGCGATCATGGTGACGGGCGCGCACGGGGTGCGGATGCAGCACAACTTCACCGAGGACATCGCCGGACCGACGGGCGCGCGATGGCTGCGGCTCACGCGCTCCGGAAAAACCATCACCGGGTACGCCTCGGCGGACGGCACCACGTGGGCGAAGATCGGCGAGGTCCAGCTGTCCGGCCTGCCGGCCGACGCGCAGGCGGGCCTGTTCGCCACCTCCCCCGCCACGGCGACGGTCACCCAGCACCTGGGCGGCGGCGGCATGAGCACCGGCGGCCGGTCGACGGCGACCGCGACGTTCGACAGCATCGCCACCGAGGGCGTCTGGGCGGGCGCGGCCTGGCAGGCCACCTCCGTCGGCGACCCCATGGACGGCAGCACCCCGGCGGTGCAGCAGTCCGGGTCGACCGTCACGGTCAGCGGGTCGGGCGACATCGCGCCGGACGTCGCCGGCGCCGGTGTCGGCATCGAGCGGGTGCTCATCGGGACGTTCGCGGCCGCCACCGTGGTCGCCGTCCTCGGCGTCCTGTTCATCACCACCGAGTACCGCCGCGGCATGATCCGCACGACGCTCGCGGCCCGGCCGCGGCGGGGTCGGGTGCTCGCCGCGAAGGCCGTGGTGATCGGCGGGGTCGCCTTCGTCGCGGGCGCGCTCGGCGCGCTGGTCACGCTCCCGGTCAGCCTGAGCATCCTGCGCGAGAACGGGAACTACATCTACCACGCCTCGACGGCCACCCAGGCGCGGATCGTGCTCGGGACGGCGGCCGTGCTGGCCGTGACCGCCGTTCTGGCGCTGGCCATCGGCACGATCGTGCGCCGCAGCGCGGTCGCCGTCGCGACCGTGGTCCTGCTGGTCGTGCTGCCGTACCTGCTCGCGTCGGCCGCCGTGCTCCCGGCCGGGCCGTCGCAGTGGCTGCTGCGGCTCACCCCGGCAGCCGGCATGGCGATCCAACAGACCGCCCTCGAGTACGCCCAGGTCGACTTCGCGTACTCGCCGGCGTTCGGGTTCTTCCCGTTGTCGCCGTGGGGCGGGTTCGCGGTCCTGTGCGCCTACGCCGTCGCGGCCCTCGGGCTGGCGGCGTGGTTGCTGCGCCGGAGGGACGCGTGACCAGGGTCCTTCATGCGGAGTGGACGAAGCTGCGGACGGTGGGCGGACCCGTGGGGCTGCTTATCGGGGCGATTGTGCTCACCGTGGCTTTGGGGTGGCTCGCGGCTTCGGCCGCGGGCTGCCCCCCGGGCGGGTGCGTGATCGACGCCGCGAAGACCAGCCTCACCGGGGTCCTGCTCGGCCAGGCGGTCGTCGCCGTGCTCGCCGTGGTCGTCGTCGCCGGCGAATACGGTGACGGAACGATCCGGGCGACCCTCACGGCCGTGCCGCGTCGGGGGGCGGTGCTCGCCGCGAAGGCGGTGACGCTGACCGGCCCGGTGCTGCTGGCCGGGCTGGTCGCGGTCGCCGGGTCGCTGGCGGTCGGGCGGGCGGTCCTGCCGGGACGCGGGTTCGCGTTGGACCTTACGGACGCCGCGACGCTGCGTGCCGGCGCCGGCTCGGTGCTCTACCTGGCGCTCGTCGCGTTGCTGGCCCTCGGCGTCGCCACGGTCGTGCGCAACGCGGCGGGCGGCATCGGGATCGTGCTCGGGATGCTGTACCTGTTCCCGGTGCTGACCGAGGTCGTCACCGACCCGCGCTGGGAGCGCCGGCTCAGGCAGATCGCGCCTAGCACCGCCGGGCAGGCGGTGCAGACGACGCTCGGCGTGGACACGCTGCCCATCGGACCGTGGCAGGGGCTCGGCGTCCTCGCCCTCTGGGCGGCCGGCGCGCTGCTCGCCGGGTGGCTGGTGCTGCGGCTACGCGACGCGTGACGGCCGCTCAGGGCAGGGGCCAGGCCTTGACGAAGCGCTCGGTGCCGTCGGTCATGCGCAGCACGGACAGGTCCCGGACGTTCACATCGCCCGTGGCGGGGTCGATGTGGACGTCCTTGCCGAGGACCGCCTCGGCGGCGGGGACGGTCACGCCCGTACCCGAGAAGACCTGGTCGCGGACGCCGCGCCGGGTCCCGTCCGAGCGGGCGACCGCGGCCAGGATGACCTGGAGCGCCTGGACGCCGTAGAGGGCGTAGGCGCTCGCCGGCTCGGCGCCGTAGCGGGACTTGTAGTCGGCGAGCAGGCGGGTGGCCACGCCGCCGGCGGCCTTCAACTGGTCCAGGCCCTGGCCGCCGAAGGTGAGATAGGCCCCTTCGGCGGCTGGCAGGAGCTGGAAGTCGCGGAAGCCGAAGAAGCCGTCGGGGACGATCAACGGCACCGGCCCGGTGTTGGCGCCGAGCACCTCGACCTTGTCCTTCACGAGCTGGCCGCCGTTGTTGTCGTAGATGCCGCCCGCGTAGACGCAGTCCGCGTCTGCCGCCCTGACCGCCTGGAACAGGGCCACGTAGTTCGTGGCGCGGGCGTCCCAGGCCTGATTGGTCACCACCGCGATGCCCTGCCGGGCGGCCTCGTCGGCGAACGCCCTGGCCACGCCCTGGCCGTACGTCTGATTGTCGTTGAGCACGGCGCAGCGCCTGACCTTCAGGTCCCTGGCGGCGAACTGGGCCGCCGCGGCGCCCTGGTAGTCGTCGGTGGTGATCACGCGGGCGTAGCTGCGCAGGCCGGTCGGGAAGTACTTCCCGGGTTCGCCCTGCTCCCACGGCTTGGTCAGGCCGGGGTTGGTGTTGGAGTGCGAGACCATCAGCATCGGGCCGCGCGGATCCTGGTTGAGGATCGGCGCCTCCAGCTTCGAGCAGCCGGAGTTGGCGGTGCCCAGGACGGCCACCTCATCGACGTTGGCGACGTGGTCCTGCGCGTTGCGGACGCAGGTCGCGTCGTCCCAGCTGCCCTTCGCGGCGGTCGAGTCGTCGTAGCGCTTGATCGCCACCGGGTACGGACCGGGCGGGGTCTGCTCAAGGTAGAGCTCGACCGCTTTGTAGACCGACTCGGACGTGTCGCCCGCCGCGCCCTGGAAGGGCAGGTCGACGCCGATCACCAGCGTCCGCTGCGTGACGGCCAGGTCGCCCGGCTCCGCGCAGGCGGCCGCGGCGAGCACCAGGCCCGCCACGGCCACCGTCATCAGCCTCTTCACCTGCACATTGTCGCGCCCTTTAGTCCGTTAACTCCGGAATAACGCGCTTGGTGAACAGCTCGATGCTGCCCCGGTCGTACGCGGCGTCGACGAAGTACGTGATCGCGTAGCCGAGGCCCTGGTCGCGGCTGCCCTTGAGCCGCTCGATGATCTGCTCCGGGGTGCCGACCAGCGGGCCGGACGCGAACTGCGTGGCGATGGTCTCCAGGTTCGCGGCCGGCACGAGCGGCCCGTAGTGGGCCCGGATCCAGGCCAGTTTGTCGGCCACGTCCTTCTCGGTCTCGCCGATGACCACGTTGAAGTTGCTCGACCGGACGATCGCGTCGAAGTCGGTGCCGACGTCCTGGCAGTGCTGGGCGAGGATCGCCGACTTGTGCGCGAACACCTCAGGGGTGCCGTCGAAGTTCGTGTACCGGGCGTACCTGGCGGCGATGCGCAGGGTCTTCTTCTCGCCACCGCCCGCGATCCACAGCGGGATGCCGCCGTCCTGCAGCGGCTGGGGCTGCCCGATCGCGCCGTCGACCTGGTAGTGCTTGCCGTCGAGGGTCGCCTTGCCGGTGCTCCACAGCTGGCGCATGATCTGGACGCCCTCGTCGAGCATGGCGAGGCGCTCGCCGGCCGTCGGGAAGCCGTACCCGTAGGCGCGCCACTCGTGCTCGTACCAGCCGCCGCCGATGCCCATCTCCACCCGGCCGCCGGAGATCACGTCGATGGACGCGGCGACCTTGGCCAGGTACGCCGGGTTGCGGTAGCCCATGCAGGTGCACATCTGGCCCAGGCGCACCCGCTCGGTGACGGCGGCGAAGGCGGCCATGAGCGTCCACGCCTCGTGGGTGGCCTCGTCCGTGGGCACGGGGACGGTGTGGAAGTGGTCGTACACCCAGATCGACTCGAAGGGGCCGGCGTCGGCGGCCAGCGCGAGGTCACGCATGACGGTCCACTGTTCGGCGGCGGGGACGCCGACGAGGTCGAGGCGCCATCCCTGGGGAACGAAGAGTCCGAATCGCATGACCTTCATCCTATGGTGGGACCTGTGCGGATGGACGTGTCGTGGGTGCGGGCCCGGTTCGCGGACGCCCGGGTGGCACGGCTAGCGACCGCGTCGCCCGACGGGCGGCCGCACCTGGTGCCGATCGTGTTCGCGCTGCTGGGCGACGACCGGCTGTGCTTCGCGGTGGACGCGAAGCCGAAGTCGGGCGCGCCGCTGCGCCGGCTGACCAACATTCTGGGGAACCCGCTGGTCAGCGTCCTCGTCGACCACTACGACGAGGACTGGCGGCAGCTGTGGTGGGCCCGGGCGGACGGGAGCGCCCGGGTGGTTGCTGGTGCAGCGCCCGAGGCGCTGGTGGGGCGCTACCCGCAGTACCAGGTGACGCCGCCGCCCGGCCCGGTGGTGGAGATCACCGTGAACCACTGGTCGGGCTGGTCAGGAGGCTGAGGCCGCGGGCCGGCACCGTCCGGCGCGCTGAGGCACATATGCCGCCGATCCTCGTGTTGCAGCAAAAGTGCAGCATCAGTTCAGCGAAAGTGCGACAGCGGTTCAGTGCCGCCGTGTCACCTCTGGTGCCCGCGCCGGGCAGGCGGGGGCCCGCCAGCGACTGGCGTGGGGTGGCTACTGTTGCCCGGGTGAGTTGGGCGGAAGCGTTCTGGCACCTGGTCGGGGTGCTGGTGAAGCTCGCGTCCGACGGGACCGGCCGGTCCCTGGCCGACCTCGGCTCCGCCGGCCTGCTGGCCGGGTCCGCCGCGGCCGTGCTCCTCGTCGCCCTGCTCGTCACCCGGGCCACGGTCGGCGGCGCCGGCGCACCGATCGTCCGGCCGTTCGCGACCCGGCGCGTCCTGCGCGACCGGGACCGCAGGGTCGGCGTGCCCCGCCACCGCGACCCCGACGCCTCGGGCCGGTCACGGCCCAGGGCACCGACAGCGGCCCTCGCGGCCGCCTGAGCGTCACCACTCCCACCACCGCTCGACGCGGCCGCTAGTGACCGAACGTGTCCTGTCACCAGCCGTCGCCCGAGGGGTGCCCCATGTCCATTCCGCTGCTCGACAACGCCGTCTCCGTCGTCTATCCGCTCATCGCGGCCGTCGCCACGGCCCTGACGCCCGTCGGCGGCGCGGCCGCCGCCATCGTCGTGTGCACCGCCGCGCTACGCCTGCTGCTCCTGCCGCTGACCATGGCCGCCGTTCGGGGCGAACGCTCCCGCGCCCTGCTCACGCCGCGCCTGACCGACCTGCAACGCCGGTACGGGACCGATCCCGCGCGGCTGCGCACCGAGATGG
The DNA here is from genome assembly GCF_039528515.1 of Luedemannella flava. Classification (NCBI taxonomy): domain Bacteria; kingdom Bacillati; phylum Actinomycetota; class Actinomycetes; order Micromonosporales; family Micromonosporaceae; genus Luedemannella; species Luedemannella flava. The sequence continues at coordinate 1,696 of NZ_BAAALT010000254.1, read as the reverse complement.
CGTCGCTGTACCGGGAGGCGGGCACCTCGCCGCTCGCCGGGTGTCTGCCGATGCTGGCCCAGTCTCCGGTCTTCCTGGTCTGGTACCGGATCTTCACCGCGCCGTCCGTGGGTGGCGAGCCCAACTCCCTGCTCGCCCACGGGCTGTTCGGCGCGCCCCTGTCCACCCATCTGCTCGGCGGCGGCCACGCGCTCGTCTTCGTGCCGCTGCTGGCGATCCTCGTCGCGCTCGCGGTGGTGTCCATGCGCCGCGCCCGGCGGGTGGCCGTCACGGAGCCGCCCCGGCTCCTGCTCGCGCTGCCGTTCCTCAGTGTGGCCAGCGCGTTCGTCATGCCGTTGGCCGCCGTGCTGTACCTCGCCACGACGCTGGCGTGGACGGCGATGGAGAACGTCGTCCTGCGCCGCGGCCTGCCGGCCCGCGAACCGGCCTAGGGCCTGAGCCAGCCGGCCACGGCGAGGTGGCGGCCGACCGCGTCGTCGTACACGGCGGCGGCGAGCCAGGCGCGGGCCAGGTGGAACTCGTCGAGCGGGTCGAGGCGGCCCAACACGTCGCGGGTGCGACCCGCCGCCGCCTCGTGCAGGGCGGTGAGCACCGCCGCGCCCGCCGACAACTGCGCGACGGAGAGGCGGGCCGCGTCGGTCGCCGACGGTGTGCGGACCGCGGCCCGACCGCCGCTGACGGCGCGTTCCACGCGCAGCCGCAGCAGGTGCAGGGCGGGTGGCGCGACGACCGTCGCGACCGGTGCCGCCTCCGGTGCCTCGAAGTCCGCCTGGCCCGGCAGGTCGGAGCGGTCGAGCGCGTCGACGGACAGGTCGACGTGGCCGCCGAGGCGCTCGGGCAGCCAGTCGGCGGACAGCGCGAGGCCGTGCACGGTCCTCGTGCCGGCGATCCGGCCGATGAGCAGCGCCTCGTGACCGACGGCGGCGCGGGCCAGCTGCCGCAGGTTCTGCACCGTCGGCAGAGCCGGGTCGGCGAACGCCGCCTCGACGGCCACCGTTGCGGCGTCGGCCGTGACGATGGTCAGGCCCTGCGGTCCCACGTCCAGGACGCCGCGCAGGAACAGCAGGTCGCGGCCGGCTGGCCGGACCTGCGCCGGCTGCACGAGCGCCGCGTCGTAGCGGGCCAGCTGGGCGGCGAGCGGCTCCCGCCACAGGCCGGCGAGCGGCTCGTCCGTCCACAGGCGACCGGCCGCCCGCACCGCGCGGACCTTGACGCTGCCGCTGAGGCGCCCCGACGCCGACGCCTTCGCGCCCACCACGACGACGCCCGCGCGTCCCGCGTCGCGGTGGCTCAGGCGCACCTCGCCAAGGGTCACGGCCGCGTTGGCGCCGCCCCGGGCCTCGGCTATCCCGCCGGGTCGCACGCTGCTGAGCGTCCACAGGCGGCGTTCGTCGTCGCACAGGTACGTGGACGCGCCCGCGTACCCGGAGGTGGTCAGCACCGGCTCGGCGAACAGGCCGGACAGCCGAAGGCTGCCCAGGTCGTCGTACTCGCGCCGGGCCGTGCCGAGTGCCGCCGCGACGTCGCCGAGCCCGGCGCGCAACTGGTGGCAGACGGTGAGCAGCTCGCGCAGGTCGTCGGTCAGCTCCGCGAGGCGGAAGCTCGCGGCGTCCGAGCGCGCCGCGCGCAGCGACTCCACGACGCGTACGCCGGCGGCGGCCGCGCGGTGCAGGCCGACGCCGCGCGCCTCGTGCAC
>NZ_BAAALT010000253.1:0-22728 GCF_039528515.1 Luedemannella flava | reverse complement strand
CCCGTGCGGGTCGGGCCGGCGACGGCCCGACCGGGCCGGACGAGGCTGGGCTGGAAAGCGCGGGCGGATCCGTCGTGGCCGCGCCGGCGGGCGCCGCCGCGCCGGCCCCGAAGTCCGGCCGGGCCGGCCGGAACCTGCCGGCCGCGATCGGCGTGGGGGTCGGGCTCGGCGCCGCGGTGATCGTGTCGCTGTTCATCTGGCGCCCGGGCTTCCTCATCCTCGTGGCCATCGCGGTCAGCGTGGGCGTGTGGGAGATGGTGCGCGCCGTCGCCGGGTCGGGCGCCAAGCCGCCGCTGTTCCCGCTGCTCGCGGGCGGCGTACTCATGTCGGGTCTGGCCTGGTGGGGTCGGGCGGACGCGCTGACCTTCGGCCTGATCATCACGATCATCACCGTGTTCGTGTGGCGGCTTGCCGAGGGGCCCAACGGGTACGAGCGCGATGTGACCTCAGCCACACTTATCGCCGTATATGTGCCCTTCCTGGCGGGCTTCGCGGTGCTCCTGGCGGTGCCGCCGGACGGCGACCTGCGGGTGATCGTGGCGCTCGCGGCCGTGGTGCTGTCGGACACCGGTGGGTACATCGCCGGCGTGTTCTTCGGCAGGCACCCGATGGCGCCGTCGGTCAGCCCGAAGAAGTCATGGGAGGGCTTCGCCGGCTCGCTGGTCGCTACCTCGGTGGGCTGCGCGCTGCTGCTGTTCTTCCTGTTCGACGGGAAGCTGTGGCAGGGCGCGCTGTTCGGCCTGGGCGTGTCGGCGGCGGCCGTACTCGGTGATCTCGCCGAGTCGATGGTGAAGCGCGACCTGAAGATCAAGGACATGAGCAACCTGCTTCCGGGGCATGGTGGACTCATGGACCGCCTTGACTCGATCCTTTTCGCGGCGCCCACGGCATACGTCCTGTTCCTGCTGTTGGTGCCCGCCTCGTGAGCGGGCGTCCACCACGCCCGGATGCGTTATTCGGCGGACGTGGGACACTGGTGGGGTCATGACGACCCTGCCCGTGATCCAAATTTCCAGCCGCGCCCCGGAAAGTGGCGTCGTGCTGGCCCGGGGGACCGCCGAGCCGGCGGCTGCCGCGCGTCACCGTGCGGCCATGCCGCCACGGCATCTGGCGGACCTCGACCTGGCCGGGCGCAAGGCGGCGATCGCCGAGCTGGGGGAGAAGGGCTTCCGCGCCGCGCAGCTCTCCACGCACTACTTCGACCGGCTGGAGCGCGACCCCGCGGCGATGACCGACATCCCCGCCGGCGCGCGTGACCGGCTGGCCGAGGCGATGATGCCGCGGTTGCTGACCCCCGTGCGGGAGATGTCGACCGACGACGGGGCGACCCGCAAGACGCTCTGGCGGCTGCACGACGGTTCCCTCGTCGAGAGCGTCCTCATGGGCTATCCGGACCGGGTGACCGTCTGCGTGTCCTCCCAGGCCGGGTGCGGCATGGCCTGTCCGTTCTGCGCGACGGGTCAGGCGGGGCTCACCCGCAACCTCAGCACCGCCGAGATCGTCGACCAGGTCGTCTGGTTCGCGGGCATGGCGGCCTCGGGCGCCCTCACCGACTCGCCGGCCCGGCTGTCGCACGTCGTTTTCATGGGCATGGGCGAGCCGCTCGCCAACTACCCGCGGGTCATCGACGCGGTCCGTCGGCTCACGGCGCCCCCGCCGGAGGGTCTGGGCCTGTCGCAACGGCACATCACGGTCTCCACGGTGGGGCTGGTGCCGGCAATCCGACGGTTGACGGAAGAGGATCTCTCCGTGACCCTTGCGGTCTCGCTGCACGCGCCAGATGATGATCTGCGCGACGAGCTTGTGCCGGTGAACCAACGCTGGAAGGTAGCCGAAGTCTTGGATGCGGCCTGGGATTACGCAGCGCGTACGGGCCGGCGCGTATCCATCGAGTACGCAATGATCAAAAATGTCAACGACCATCCGTGGCGGGCTGACCTCCTGGGCAAGCTCCTGGCCAACCGGCTGGCGCACGTGAACCTCATCCCGTTGAACCCCACCCCGGGGTCGCGGTGGGACGCGAGCCCCAAGCCGGTGGAGCGGGAGTTCGTCCGGAGGCTGCGCGCCGCGGGAGTTCCGACTACTGTTCGGGACACCCGAGGCCGGGAAATTGACGGCGCGTGTGGCCAGCTTGCAGCTTCTACAAGCACCGTGAGCGCGAAGACTGAGCGCGGCAGCACCGCAGTCGCGAACGGAGGGTGGCACAGTGAGTGAGGGTCAGCGGTTTAGGCGTCGCGCTCTCCGGCGTGGCTACAAGGTCGACGAGGTGGACTCCTTCCTCGACCGCGTAGAGGCGACGCTGGCGGGTGACCCCATCGGCGCGCCGGTTACCGCCGGTGAGGTCCACGACGTCGTCTTCCGGGTCCGCTTCGGCGGTTACGACGAGTGGCAGGTCGACCTGCACCTCGACCGCGTGGAGCGGCAGCTCGCGGACATGGAGGAGCGCGGCGGCTTCACACGCCCCGCCGACTCGCGGCCGGCCCCCATGCGCGAGGACCGGTTCGCCGCACTGCGCGAGGAGCAGCAGCGCATGGCGCAGCCCATGCCGATGCGCCCCGTCGGCGCCAGCCTGCCGGGCGGCCCGATGGGCGGCCCGCCGCCCGCCATGGCACAGATGCAGGGCTCCCCGTTGCCGCAGCGCCCGCTCAACGGCGCGCCGATGGACGGCCCGATGGACCGCCCGCTCGCCGGGCAGCCGATGGCCGGCGGCCCGATGATGCCCGGCCAGCCCATGCCCGGCCAGCCCATGCCCGGGCAGCCGATGTCCGGCCCGCCCATGCAGGGCCACCCGATGCAGGGCCACCCCATGCCCGGCCAGCCGATGCCGGGGCAGCCCATGTCCGGCCCGCCGATGGACCGCCCGCCGTACGGCGCGGAGCGCACCGGCGGCATCCCGATCGGCGGCGACCGGCCGTACCCGCCGGACCGCACCCTTCCCCCGGGCATGATGGGCCCGATCTCCGGCCCGCCCTACGGTGAGCCGATGTCGCAGCAGCCGCTGCCGCAGCGCCCCATGCCGGGCGGCCCGCCGCCGATGGGCGGCCCCGTGGGCGGCATGACGCCGCCGCCGATGCCGCAGGTCCCGATGTCGCCGGCCGTCGGCGGTGGGCACAACTTCCCGCGCTTCGACGACACGGCCTTCACCCCGGGTGGGTACGGCAGCGGCGAGTTCCAGCAGCAGCCGCCCCGGCGTGAGTTCGAGCAGCAGCCGCCGCGTCGCGAGTTCGACGCGCCGCCGCCCGCGTCTCGCCACGACTACGACGAGCCTTCGCGGCACGACTACGACTCGTTCGCGGGCCGTCCCGGTGGTCTGGAGCAGTTCCAGGGCCGCCCCGACGACTCGTTCGCCGGCCGCCCCGGTGGCCTGGAGTCCTTCCAGGGCCGTCCCGACGACTCGTTCGCGGGCCGTCCGATGGGGATGGACTCGTTCGCGGGTCGCCCCGACGACTCGTTCGCCGGCCGCCCCGACATGGACTCGTTCGCCGGCCGGCCGGACTTCCCGATGTCGAACCGGCACGGCCGCCCGGACATGACCGGCGAGATGCACATGCCGAGCGACTTCAACAACCGCTACACGGGCAACGGCGCGTACGGCGGCGGCAACGGGGCGTACCCGAACGGCAACAGCGGCTACGACGGCGCCTACAACGGCAACGGCGCGTACGGTGGCGCCGGCGCGGTCGACACGATGAACCCCGAGGCGCAGCGCATCGACGAGATGCGGCGCGCCTTCACCGCCCGCCGCTTCGGCAGCGGCTACGACGCGAGCCAGGTCAACCGGCTCTTCGACGCCATCATCGCGTCGCTGTCGGGCCGCTCCGGCACCCCGATCGCCGAGTCGGAGCTGGACCCCAACCAGTTCAGCCTGGTGCCCGGCGGCTACTTCGAGGCCGAGGTGGAGCAGGCCCTGCGCCAGATCCGCGACCTCATCCGCTAGACCCTGACACGCGAAAGGGCGGGTGCGCTGCGCGCACCCGCCCTTTGCCGTACGTCAGTCGGCGTTGAGGCCGTTCTTGCGGAGCAGCCAGTCGGCGATCATGAAGAGGGCCAGGACGGCGGAGATGCCGACCAGCCAGACGTCCTCGGTCGTGCCGGTGTGGTTGCCGATCATCATGACCAACAGGATGGCGATCGTGACGACGCCGCCGATGCGCGCGAGCTTCACGTTGGTCGGCTTGTGCTGGTCGGGTGAGGTCACCGGCTCGTTGCCTGCCACGGCGGCTGTCCCTTCTGGTGATCGTCCGCGTCCCCGTTAGTGTGGCACGCCGCGCTGCGCACACGCGCCACGGAGTGCCCGTGGCGCCTCAGGTAGCGTCTGAACAGGCGGACAGTGGAGGGGAGCCGAAGGTGCGGATCACTGGCACGGGGCACGCGAGCATGCGGATCGACACGGCCGCGGGAAGCATCCTGTGCGACCCGTGGGTCAATCCGGCCTACTTCGCCTCATGGTTCCCGTTCCCCGACAACTCCCAGCTCGACTGGGAGCACCTCGGCAACTGCGACTACCTGTACGTGAGCCACCTGCACCGCGACCACTTCGACGCCGAGCACCTGAAGCGGTTCGTCACCAAGAAGGCCACGGTCCTGCTCCCGGAGTACCCGACGAGCGAGCTGGAGGACGAGCTGCGCGAGCTGGGTTTCACCAGCTTCCTGCGCACGGTCACCAACGAGGTCGTCGAGCTCGACGGCGGCCTCAAGGTCATGATCCAGGCGCTGACCAGCCCGACGGACGGCCCGATCGGCGACTCGTCGCTGTGGGTCGAGCACGACGGCGTGCGGCTGCTCAACCAGAACGACGCCCGCCCGACGGACCTGGACATCTTCGCCGAGCTGGGCCACGTGCACGCCCACATGCTGCAGTTCTCCGGCGCGATCTGGTACCCGATGGTGTACGAGCTGCCGCAGGCCGCGAAGACCGCGTTCGGCAGGCAGAAGCGCGAGCGGCAGTTCGACCGCACCTGGCGCTACATCAACGACCTCAAGGCGTCCCACGTCTTCCCGATCGCCGGCCCGCCGTGCTTCCTCGACGAGGAACTGTGGCAGTTCAACGACATCTTCGGCGACGAGGGCAACATCTTCCCCGACCAGTCGGTCTTCCTGTCGGAGTACGCGAAGGTCGGCGGCACCAACGGCGTCGTGCTCCTGCCGGGCAGCACCGCCGACGTGACGGCCACCGACTGCGTGGTCGGGCACCCCGTCGCTGACCTGGACGAGTTCTTCGCCAACAAGGAACAGCACCTCAAGGAGTACGCGCAGCGCCAGCGCCCGGTGATCGAGGCCCTCAAGGCGTCCTGGTCACACCCCGAGGTCGACGTGCTGGGGCAGATGAAGGCCCGCATCGAGCCGTTGCTGGACGAGTCGGTCTACCTCGCCAAGGGTGTCGGCGGCCCGGTCCGTATGGACCTGCTGGACGTCCCGACGGCCGCCGGCGAGCCGGGCCCGGTGATCGAGTCGATCGTGGTGGACTTCCCGGGCAAGCAGGTGCGCCACTACGTCGACGAGAAGGTGCGCTACCGCTTCCGCATGGAGCGCCGCCTCGTCGAGCACCTGCTGCACATCGGCGAGGTCGACTGGGTGAACTCGCTGTTCCTGTCCTGCCGCTTCTCGGCGGCCCGGGTGGGGCAGTACAACGAGTTCGTCTACGCGTTCTTCAAGTGCCTGTCCGAGGAGCGCCTGCAGTACGCCGAGGGCTGGTACGACGAGCACGAGCGCACCGTCGACGCCGAGGACATCACGCTCACCGACCCGGCCACCGGCCAGAGCTGGGACGTCCAGCGCCGCTGCCCGCACCTGAAGGCGGACCTGACCCGGTTCGGCATCGTTGCCGACGGCACGCTGACCTGCCAGCTGCACGGCTGGAAGTTCGACCTGGCGTCGGGCCGCTGCCTCACCAGCACGGGCCACCAGCTGCGCGCCCACCACACGGGAGAGCCGGCCCCGGCGGCACCGCCCGGGACCGGCTCCTGACCCGACGCCTCAGCGGGCGCCGAAGCGCGGCACCAGTACGGGCGCCCGCTCGCCCTGGTTCGGCGGGAGCCGCAGGGTCGTGCACCGCGCGGCGGTGTCGCACCGCTGCTGGGTGACATTCGTGCCGGCGATCGTCGCGACGATCATCGTGCTGGGGCTGTCCCAGAACTGGATGAACCGGCCCGTGCCGAGCGCGACGGGCCGCCACCGGCCGGCGTGCAGGTCGGCCACGCTGACGAGCTGGATCGCCGGCGGCGAGGCGGCCGTCGTCGACACCGCGATCGCCGCCCACCGGCCGTCGGGGGAGAGCATGCCGGTGTGCGTGTTACGGGCCACGGCCGTGCACACGCCCGTGTTGCCGAGCGGGATGGTGCCGCTCGCCGCGTCGACGGCGTCGACGCACGAGCCCACGACCCGCCGGCTGGCGTCGAGCCGGTCGACGCGGCGCAGCACCGTCGCGGTGCCGCCGAGGCTCCAGAACCAGGCGGACGTGGCAGAGGTCTGCATCGTGTTGGTGCGCAGGTTCCACACCGCGGCCAGCGTCGTCTGCGGCGTGGCCTGCGCCTGGCGCAGCAGCACGCGGTCGTTGCTGGTCCCGATGATGAGCGGCCCGTGGCCGCCCGCGAAGCGCTGCTGGGCCTTCAGCCGCAGCGTCGGCAGCTCGTGCGCGGACACGACCGGGTTGACGGCCGCGGTGCTCGGCGTGGCCGTCAGGCCGACGGCGACGAGCGTGCGGCCGTCGGGCGTGAGGTCCCAGATGCCGCGCACGTAGCCGATCCGGCGGCCGGCGCCCGTGGCGCCGTAGAAGTGCAGGGTGCGCTGCCGCTCGGTCTGGGCCTCCACGACCCAGCCACCCGGCACCTGGGCCGCGGCGGCCGCGGTCGTGCCACTGGGCAGGTCGAGCGCCCGTCGGGTCCCGTCGGGCCGGATGAGCTCGTTCCCGATGAGTACGGCGAGCCCGGCGGTGTTCACCCCGGGAGTCGGGACGGCGGGCACGGCGGCGTTGGCGCGGGCGATGCCGCCCGGCATGCGCGGGTCGCCCGAGCCGGGCATGAGCAGGCCCCAAGCCGCCACCAGCAGGACAATGTGGCGCGCTCGGCGCCCCACCTCAGGGTTGACCATGACCACTCCTTTCGGTGCCGCTTGGACAGGTAACAGGCACCAAAGCGACAAACGGGGTGATCAAGGACGAGGTTATCGCCGACGGCGGGCAGTCCGACCGGCTCACGCTGAGCACCGGCGCGCCGCCACGCCCGACCCGGCGCGCCGCCACGCGCGCCCGTAACCGGCCCGAAAAGGGTCAGCGGCCGAGGTCGGCCAGGATGCGGCGGGCGGCGTTGTGTCCGGCGGCGCCGATGACCGAGCCGGCCGGGTGGCAGCCCGCGCTGCCCGCGTAGAGGCCGTCCAAACCCGTCGCGTACGGCATCCGGTCGGTGAACGACGCCGTGTTGTCGACGTGGTGGATGTGCCCGCCCGTGATGCCGAAGTGGGCCTCCACGCCGGGCGGCGTGAGCGGCATGGCGTCCGCGACCAGGTCACCGGTCCCCGGCGCGTACCGGTCGCAGATGCCGAGCAGCCGGGTCACGTACGACGGCAGCAGGTCGTCCCACGTTCCCTCCGCCGGCGAGTACGGCACGGACTGCACGAACAGCGCCGACGAGTGGTGCCCGTCGGGGTCGCTCAGCGACGGGTCGACGGTCGTGTGCACGTACCACTCGATGGTCGGCTCGGCCGGCAGGCGACCGGCCTGCACGTCGGCCCACATGGCCCGCAGCTCCGCCATCGGCGAGCCGGCCGATGATTCCAATAGGGAAGCAGAGCCGGGCAGCAGGTGCACCGTCGACCCGAACGGGCTGCGCGCCCCCTCCGGCAGGCAGGAGAACCGCGGCAGGTCCCGCAGCGCCAGGTTCACCTTGAGCGTCGTGCCGGTGCGCCGCACCTGCGCCATCCGCGCCGGCAGCTCGGCCGGCAGGGCCCCGGCCGGCACGAGGCGCATCAGCGCGTACGGGTCGCACGCGCCCAGCACGACGGAGGCGCGGATCTGCGCACCCGACGCCGTGACGACGCCCGTGACCGCCCCGTCGGACACGCTCACCGACACCACGGGCGTACCCGGGAAGATCGAAGCTCCCGCCGCGCGGGCCGCGTCGGCGAACGTCGCCGACACCACCCCCATGCCGCCGCGCACGATCATCCAGGTGCCGTCGGCGCCGGGCAGCCGGCACATGTTGTGGACCAGGAAGTTGTGCCCGGTGCCCGGGTCGTCCGGGCCGGCGTTGAGCCCGGACAGCCCGTCGGTGACGGCGTACATCGAGACGAGCAGCTCGGACCGGAAGTCGAAGCGCGCCAGGTAGTCCGCGACCGAGCCGCGGACGAGGTCCACGAACGCGCCCTGCAGCGCGGGCCGCACATAGCGCGACGCGGTTTCCTCGACCGGCAACGGCTCCGCGAGCCACGCCGGCGCGAGATCGTCGCGCAGCGCGGCGAGTTCGGCCTGCATCGCGTCGTCCGCCGCGATGTCCTGCGGGGAGAAGAACCGTTCCAGCTGGTCCCGCGTCGCCGACCGGTCCGTGCCGAAGAGCAGGTACGGCGACCCGACCGGCCCGGGCGTCGGCAGGAAGTAGTGCGGGTCGCGCCGCAGCGTCGGCAGCGTCACGCCCAGCGTCCGCACGAGCTCGGGCGGCATGAGCCCCAGCAGGTACGACCCGGTGGAGTGCCCGAGACCCGGAACTTTCGGGAAGGGTCGCTCGGTGCGGGTGGCCCCGCCGATGATGTCAGACGCCTCCAGGACGACCACGGAAAGTCCGGCGCGGGCCAGCAGGATGGCCGACACCAGGCCGTTGTGGCCCGAGCCGACGATCACCACATCGGCGCTGGGAGGCAGCTGACCAGGGCTTTGGGTCGTCATAGCCGGTCAGCGTAGACGGACTGCTGGCGCCCGCGGGGTCAGACCCTACAGTTGGACCGGTCACGATCGGGAGGAAGTACATGTTCGCGTGGTGGGGGCGGTGCGTCGTCCGGTTCCGCTGGGCGGTGCTGGTCGCGACGGTCGCGTTGATCGGGGTCGGCGCCACCTGGGGCGCGGCGGTGTTCGGCTCGCTGACCGGTGGCGGCTTCAACGACACCAACAGCCCGTCGGCGAAGGCCCAGGAACGCATCGTGGCGCTGTGGGGCCGGCAGGACACCGACGTGCTGGTCCTCTACCGGTCCTCGACCCTCACCGTCGACCAGGACGGCTTCCAGAAGCCCATCACCGACCTGGTCACGACGCTGCGGGCGCGGCCCGAGGTCGCGAACGTGAACTCGCCCTACGAGCCCGTCGGCCAGGCGCTCGTGGCGCCCGACTGGCACTCGCTCGGCGTGTCGATCCGGCTCAAGGCCACCCCGTCCGACCCCGACGCGCAGGCCGAGGCCCTGGCGCGGATCGAGCCGCTGCTGGCGGTCCAGGGTCTGGAGCACGAGGTGGGCGGCCTCGTGCCGTTCGTCCGCGACGCCAACGAGCAGGTCGAGAACGACGTCACCCGCGCCGAGGTCATCTCGCTGCCCATCCTGTTCGTACTCATGATTCTGATCTTCCGGGGTCTCATCGCGGCGCTGACGCCGATCCTCGTCGGCGTCGTCTCGATCCTCGGCGCGCTCACCGTCACGCGGGTGCTCACCAACTTCACCGACGTGTCGGTCTTCGCCGTCAACGTGATCACGATGATCGGCCTGGGCATGGGCATCGACTACGCCCTGTTCGTGGTCAGCAGGTTCCGCGAGGAGCTCGCCGCCGGCCGCACCACCGCCGAGGCGGTCGAGCGCACCCTCGCGACCGCCGGCCGCACGGTCGCCGTCTCCGGCCTCGTCGTCACCCTCGCCCTGTCCGGCCTGGTCGCCTTCCCGCTGGGCTTCCTGCGCTCCATGGCCTACGGCGGCATGGCCGCCGTGGCCGTCGCGATGCTCGCGGCACTCACCGCCCTGCCCGCGCTGCTGGCCGTCCTCGGCCCCAGAATCGATCTGGTACGGGTACCCCTGCCGCGTCTGCGGGTTGGCGCCTCCTCGAAGAGTGACGACGGCGGCTGGGCCCGCCTGGCGCGCAGCGTCATGAACAAGCCGGTCCGCTACGCCCTGTTCGTTGTCGTGATCCTGGTGCTGCTCGCGCTGCCGTTCTCGAGGGCGAAGTTCGGCGGCTTCGACGAGCGCACCCTGCCCGAGGGCACGCCGTCGCGCAACGTCGCCGAGCGCCTGATCACCGAGTTCCCGAACGCGAACGTGGCCCCCGTGCTCGTGGTGCTGGAGAACCACGCGTCGGCCGCCGACGTGACGTCGTTCTTCGACCGGATCCGGGCCGTGCCCGGCGTGGCCACCTCGATGATCGTGAAGTCCGACGACCGGAACACGCTCATCGCCGTCAAGCTGACCGCCGAGGCGAGCAGCGAGCAGGCCCGCGAGACCGCCCTGGCGCTGCGGGCCGTCGCCCCGCCGCCCGGCGCGACTTCGTCCGTGACCGGCCGCCCCACGTACGACGCCGACCAGCTCGCCAGCCTCGGCGACCGGCTGCCGTGGATGGGCCTGTACGTCATGGTGGCCACGTTCATGCTGCTGTTCCTGGCCTTCGGCTCGCTGATCCTGCCGCTCAAGGCCATCCTCATGAACGTGATCTCGATCGGCGCGTCGTTCGGGGTCGTCGTGTGGATCTTCCAGGACGGCCACCTCGCGGACCTGCTGGGCTTCACGCCCACCGGCTACCTGGAACCCACCAACCTCATCCTCATGCTCGCCCTGCTGTTCGGCCTGTCGACCGACTACGAGGTGTTCCTGCTGTCGCGGGTCCGCGAGGAGTGGGACGCCACCGGCGACAACCGCCTGTCGGTGGCCCGCGGCCTGCAGCGCACCGGCGGCATCATCACGGCCGCCGCGCTGCTGCTCATCATCGTCGTCGCCGGCTTCGCCACCGGCGGTGCCGCCACGATCAAGATGCTGGGCATCGGCACGGTCGTGGCCGTCGCGGTCGACGCCGCCCTGGTCCGTACGCTGCTCGTCCCCGCGCTCATGCGGCTGCTCGGCGACTGGAACTGGTGGGCGCCCGGCCCGCTCGCCGGCGTCTACCGCCGCTACGGCATCAGCGAGGCCGAGACGCCGGCCGTCCCGAAGCAGCGTGCGGGCGCCCGTCCCCGTCCGGGGGCGCGTACCCGGTCATGATCGTCTTCCGTACCGAGCGGCTCGACATGCGTCGGTGGGGGCACGCCGACCACGCCCGCCTGTTCGACACGTACTCCCGCTGGGACGTCGCGGGCTGGCTCGGCGCGACACCCCGGGCGCTCGCGTCGATCGACGAGGCGGCCGGGGTCGTGGACCGCTGGGCCGCGCGCGCCGACGGGATCTACGGCGTCTGGGCCGTCGTGGTGCGCGAGACCGGCGTGATCGCGGGTACGGTCCTGCTCGTCCCGCTGCCCGACAACCCGGAGGAGATCGAGGTCGGGTGGCACTTCCACCCCGACTCGTGGGGCAACGGCTACGCCACCGAAGCGGCCCGCGGCGCGATCCTGCGCGGCTTCCTGGCCGGACTCCCGCACATCTACGCGGTGGTCCGCCCGGACAACACCCGGTCGCTCGCGGTCTGCCACCGCCTGGGCATGACGCCCCTGGGCCGCACCAACCGCTGGTACGGCGTCGACCTGGAGGCCTTCCGCCTGGACGCCCCCACCCCCTGACCCGCCGGACCCGTCCACGCTGCGCGGCCTCCAGCGCCCGCCCGCCACATGTGCGCTTCTGGCGAGTGCCGGGCGCCGCGATCCGCCAGATGTTCACATGTGGCGGGGTTGGACGCCCTCCGTCTCGCCAACTGTGAGCATCTGGCGGGGTGGGCGTGCCGTGTCGCCGGCAGGTGCGCGCTTCGGGGGGTGGGCGCGTCGCTCGTCAACGGGCCACGTCGTGCCTCGGTGGGGCGGGCGGGAGGTGGCGGAGGGTGGGTGGGCGTCCGCACAGGATCTTCACCTCGGTAGGTAAGAATGGCGGCGTGAGTGTCCGCGAGATCGTGCTGCTGGGGTCCACCGGGTCGATCGGCACGCAGGCCATCGACATCGTCCGGCGCAATCCGGACCGGTTCCGGGTGGTCGGGATCGGGGCGGGCGGGGGACAGGTCGAGTTGCTCGCCGCGCAGGCGTTGGAGCTCGGCGTCGAGGTCGTCGGGGTGGCCCGGGCGTCGACCGCGCAGGATCTGCAGCTGGCGTTCTACGCCGAGGCGTCCAGGCGCGGGTACGCGAAGGGCGGGTTCCGGATCCCGAAGATCCTCGCGGGGCCGCAGGCCATGACCGAGCTGGCCGCGTGGCCGTGCGACGTGGTGCTCAACGGCGTCGTGGGGTCGCTCGGGCTCGCGCCCACGCTGGCGGCGCTGGCTTCCGGACGTACTCTGGCGTTGGCCAACAAGGAGTCGCTCGTGGCCGGCGGCCCGCTTGTGAGAGCGGCCACCCAGCGCGCCGGGCAGATCGTGCCCGTCGATTCGGAGCATTCGGCGCTCTCCCAGTGCCTGCGCGCCGGCACCGACAACGAAGTCCGAAGAATGATCCTGACCGCCAGTGGCGGGGCGTTCCGGGGGCGACGGCGCGAGGAGTTGGCCGAGGTCACCGTCGAGGAGGCGCTCAAGCACCCGACGTGGGACATGGGGCCGGTCGTCACGATCAACTCGGCGACGCTCATGAACAAAGGGCTTGAGGTCATCGAGGCGCACGAGCTGTACGGCGTCCCGTATGACCGGATCGAGGTCATGGTGCACCCGCAGTCGGTGATCCACTCGCTGGTGGAGTTCACGGACGGGTCGACGATGGCGCAGTGCAGCCCGCCGGACATGCGGCTGCCGATCGCGCTCGCGCTCGGCTGGCCGGACCGGGTGCCCGACGCCGCGGCGCCGGTCGACTGGACGCTCGCGCACACCTGGGAGCTGCGGCCGCTGGACAACGAGGCGTTCCCGGCGGTGGAGCTGGCCAAGCGCGCCGGCGAGGCCGGGAAGTGCCGGCCGGCGATCTTCAACGCGGCCAACGAGGAGTGTGTGGCCGCTTTCACAGCGGGGCGGCTGCCGTTCCTGGCCATCGTCGAGACGGTGGAACGGGTCCTCGCGCAGGCCCCGGACTTCGACGAACCAGGTACCGTCGAGGAGGTGCTCGCGGCCGAGACGTGGGCACGGGAGCGGGCGCGCGAGCTGGTCGCGGCCCCGGAAGGAGCCCGGTAGTGCTGCAGGTGGCGGGCATTGTGGCGTTTGCCCTGACAATCTTCGTCTCGGTGTGTCTGCACGAGGCCGGGCACATGCTCACGGCCAAGGCGTTCGGGATGAAGGTCACAGAGTACTTCGCGGGCTTCGGCCCGAAGCTGTGGTCGTTCCGGCGCGGCGAGACGGAGTACGGACTCAAGGGCATCCCGCTCGGCGGCTACGTCAAGATCGTCGGGATGACGCCGCACGATGAGGACGTCGCGCCCGAGGACGAGCACCGCGCCATGTGGCGCCGGCCCGTCTGGCAGCGCACGATCGTGCTGGTCGCCGGCTCCGCGACGCACATGATCCTCGCTGTGGTCGGCATCTGGCTCATGGCGATGACCTACGGCATGCCGAACCCGGCGCTGCCGAAGGGCAACCTGTCCCAGCCCGCCGTGGTCAAGGTCGAGGCGTGTGCCGTCGTCGACGAGAACCGTCACGGGTGCCTGGCTTCGGACCCGTCGAGCCCCGCGGCCGCGGCAGGCTTCGAGACCGGCGACCGGATCACGGCCGTGAACGGCACCCCCATCAGCACCTGGGAGGACGCCGTCAAGACGATCCAGGCGCTCCCCGCCGGGACGGCGGCGAAGATCAGCGTCGACCGGGCCGGCGCGCCGCTCGTGATGATCGTCAGGCCGGCCGCGGTCCAGCGCGCGGAGCTCAAGGACGACGGCTCCGAAGGCGCGGTGCGTCCGGCCTCCGCGATCGGCATCAGCGGCGTGGCGACCATTCCCGCGAACGTCACGTACGGCCCCGTGGACGCCGTCGGCGTCACCGTCGACCGCACCGGCGACCTGTTCACCGGCACGTTCACCGCGCTCAAGAAGTTCCCCGAGAAGGTCCCGAAGCTGTGGACCGCGATCACGGGCGGCGAGCGCGACCCGGACACCCCGGTCAGCGTCGTCGGCGTGAGCCGGCTGGGCGGCGAGGCCGTCGAGCACGGCCTGTGGAGCATGTTCTGGGGCCTGTTCATCGGCTTCAACTTCTTCGTCGGCATCTTCAACCTGCTGCCGCTGCTGCCGCTCGACGGCGGCCACCTGGCGGTCATCTGGTTCGAGAAGGTGCGCTCCTGGATCTACCGGCTCTTCAAGCGGCCGGATCCGGGTCGGGTCAATTACATGAAGTTGATGCCGTTGACCTACGCCGTCATCCTTGTCTTCGGCGCGATCACCCTCCTGACGGTGGGCGCCGACATCGTCAATCCCGTGACCCTCTTCCCAAGGTGAGCAGCGTGACCGCGATCAGTCTCGGAATGCCGACCGTCCACAGCCTGCCCGGGGAGTCGTTGGCCCCGCGCCGCAAGAGCCGCCGGATCATGGTCGGCTCGGTGCCGGTCGGTGGCGGCGCGCCGGTCTCGGTGCAGTCGATGACGACCACCCTGACCGCCGACGTCAACGCGACGCTGCAGCAGATCGCGCAGCTCACCGCGTCGGGCTGCCAGATCGTACGGGTCGCCGTGCCGTCGCAGGACGACGTCGAGGCGCTGCCGGCGATCGCGAAGAAGTCGCAGATCCCGGTGATCGCCGACATCCACTTCCAGCCGAAGTACGTGTTCGCCGCGATCGACGCCGGCTGTGCGGCGGTCCGGGTGAACCCGGGAAATATTCGGCAGTTCGACGACAAGGTCGGCGAGATCGCGAAGGCGGCCTCCGACGCCGGGGTGCCGATCCGGATCGGGGTGAACGCGGGATCCCTGGACAAGCGCCTGCTGCAGAAGTACGGCAAGGCCACACCCGAGGCGCTGGTCGAGTCGGCGCTGTGGGAGTGCTCGCTGTTCGAGGAGCACGGCTTCCGCGACATCAAGATCTCGGTCAAGCACAACGACCCGGTCGTGATGATCCAGGCGTACCGGCAGCTGGCGCTGGCGTGCGACTACCCGCTCCACCTGGGGGTTACCGAGGCGGGGCCCGCGTTCCAGGGCACGATCAAGTCGTCGGTGGCGTTCGGCGCGCTCCTGGCCGAGGGCATCGGCGACACCATCCGCGTGTCGCTGTCCGCCCCGCCGGTCGAGGAGGTCAAGGTCGGCAACGCCATCCTGGAATCGTTGGGGTTGCGCGAGCGGGGCTTGGAGATCGTCTCCTGCCCGTCGTGCGGGCGGGCCCAGGTGGACGTCTACACGCTCGCCGAGCAGGTGACCGCCGCGCTGGAGGGCTTCCCCGCCCCGCTGCGCGTCGCCGTCATGGGCTGCGTCGTCAACGGCCCGGGCGAGGCCCGCGAGGCCGACCTGGGGGTGGCCTCGGGTAACGGGAAGGGCCAGATCTTCGTCAAGGGCGAGGTCATCAAGACCGTCCCTGAATCGCAGATCGTCGACACCCTGGTCGAGGAGGCCCTCCGCCTGGCCGACGAGATGGGCGTGGACCTCCCGGAGGAGCTCCGCGACCTGGCCGGCCCGGTCGTCACCGTTCACTAACCGCCCGCGGGCTGTGGCGAACAAGGGTCGCTATGTGGCCCCAACCCGCCCCAGCCCGGCTGTGGGTCAGCTCCCGTCCGCGAGGATCCTCCTGGATCATCTCGTAGCCGTGCATGGGCCGAAACCAGGAAACCCGGTTGCGAAACCGTACGGTCGTACTGTTAAGTTCGTTCACGATGACGACCAAGACCCTTGCCTCCCGCCTCCTGCCTGATCACGGCGTCGCGCGCACCCTGGCGTCCGCGACGTTCGTCAACACGCTCGGCAACGGGCTGTGGGGGACGGTCAGCGCGCTCTACCTGCACAAGATCATCGGGATGTCGTTCGGGCAGATCGGCGTCGCGCTCACCGCCGCCGCGCTCGTCAACCTCGTCGCCAGCGCTCCGCTGGGTTACCTCGCGGACCGGCTCGGCCCGCGCGGCATGCAGGCCGGGTTCCTCCTCGCCCAGGCCGCGTGCGCCGCCTCGTTGCTCGTCGTGCGGTCCTTCCCGGCGTACCTCGTGGTGGCCGTGCTCACCGCGGTCGCCGACGCCGGGTCGCGCGGCGGGCGTGGCGCGATGATCGCCGGCGCGATCCCGGCCGACCAGCGGGTACGCACGCGCGCCTACCTGCGCGCCACCACCAACCTGGGCATGTCGCTCGGCGCCGTCGGCGCGGGCGTCGGGCTCGCCGTGGACACCCGTGCCGGGTACCTGACGCTCATCGCCGCCGACGGGCTCACCTACCTGATCGCGGCGGCCCTGTGCGCGCGGCTGCCGCACGTGCCGCCGGTGCCGCACGAGCCCGGCGCCCCGCGCCTCGTGGCGCTGCGCGACCGCCCGTTCCTGGCCTGCACGCTGCTCGACGGGATCATCTCGATCCACTTCGACGTACTGGAGATCGCGCTGCCGCTGTGGATCGTCACCCAGACCGCCGCGCCGGCCTGGATGGTGGCCGTGGCGCTGCTCATCAACACGACGATGGTGGTGCTGCTGCAGGTGCGCGCCTCCCGGGGCACCGAGGAACTCGCGGCGGCCGCCCGGGCCTCCCGGATCGGCAGCCTGCTCATCGGGGCCGCGTGCCTGTTCTACGCCGGGTCGGCCGGCGTCTCCACGGGCACCGCGATCGCGTTGCTCGCCGTGGGGAGCTTCGTGCACGTACTCGGGGAGTTGCGGCAGTCGGCGGCCGGGTGGGGCATCTCCTTCGGCCTCGCCCCGGCCCACGCGCAGGGGCAGTACCAGGGGGCGTACTCGATGGGCTTCCAGCTCGGGCACCTGGCCGCGCCGCTGCTGCTGACCACCGTCGTGCTCGGTCTCGGGCGGCTGGGCTGGGTGTTGCTGGGCCTGCTGTTCGCCGTCACCGGCGCGGCGGTCCCGCCGGTGGTGGCCTGGGCGCGGCGCCGTATGGTGGAGCGCGCCGAGACCGGGCCGGGGGAGCCTTCGGCTCCTGAAATCAACGCCAAGGAGCCTTCGGCTCCTGAAAGCCGTTCAGTTCTGGCAGGCTAATGAATATGTTGACGGTGGCGGCGCGCCGGGTTGGTGAGACCGACCGCGCGGTGGTGGAGCGGCTGCTCGACGAGGAGCCGTATGCCGCCGCGCAGGTCGCCGAGCGCATCGCCTCCGGCGGCATCGGTTGGTGGCGCGGCGACGCCCGCATCTTCGGCTACGGCTCGCGCCGGCAGCTCGAGTCGCTGTGCTGGCTCGGCGCCAACCTGATCCCCGTGCGGGCCAACCCCGCGGCCGTGGCGGCCTTCGCCGACCTGGCCCGCCGCTCCCCGCGCACCTGCTCCTCGCTCGTCGGCGACGCCGACGCGGTGCTGGAGCTGTGGCGCCGGCTGGAGAACTCGTGGGGCCCGGCGCGCGAGGTCCGCGCGTGCCAGCCGCTGCTCGCGACGAGCGCGCCGTCGTCGGTCACCCCCGATCCGGGAGTACGCCTCGTGCGCCCGGAGGAGATCGATGTGCTCTTCCCGGCGTCGGTGGCCATGTACACCGAGGAGGTCGGGGTGTCGCCGCTGCTCGGCGGCGGCGAACGCGACTACCGCGAACGCGTGACCGAGCTGATCCGCGGCCGTCGGGCGTACGCCCGGATTGTGAACGGCCGTGTCCTGTTCAAGGCCGAGCTGGCCGTGGTGACCCGGCACACCGCCCAGGTGCAGGGCGTCTGGGTGGCGCCGGAGCTGCGCGGGCAGGGGCTCGCCACGGCCGGGATGGCGGCCGTCGTCGAGGACGCGCTGCGTCGCGTCGCGCCGAGCGTGAGCCTCTACGTCAACGACTACAACTTCGCCGCCCGGCAGGTCTACGCCCGGTGCGGGTTCCGCCAGGCGGGCACGTTCGCGACTGTCCTGCTTTAAGGACTCGTCAGTAGGTTGCGCATCTCGCCGCGCGGCGTATTCGCCTCGTGTGACGATCGGTTCGGCCATCGCGGAAGGGGCCGGCATGGGGCTGATCGTCAAACAGATCGGGGACAGTACGACGAAGTACTACTGGTACCCCGGCGACACCCGGGAGTACCGTCGGGCGCTTATCGCGCTCGGTTCAGGGGCGGGCGCGTTCGCCCTCGTCTACCTCGTGACCCGCAGCGTCCTGGCCGCCACCACGGTCGGCACGTCGGTCACGGCGCTGCTGGCGGGCCTGAATCTGGGCCGCCGCGACGCGCACGCGCTGGCCGGCTTCCCGGACGTGGACGGGCGCGCGGCCGGGCGGGCGGCGGTGGCCCACTCGGGGCGCGCGGTGTGGCGCGCCGTCGTCGAGGGCGTCGGCATGGCGGCCGCGGCGGTCGCGATCGCGAACCTCGCGGCGGACGGGTTCGTGGCGAACTGGGTGCTGCCGGTCGTGCCGGCCGCGGTCGGCGCGTGCGCCCACCAGGCGGGCATGCTGATGCGCAGGATGGAGAAGCAGGTCTCGACGGCGCAGACGCACGCCGGGCGGCGCAACGTGGCGCCCTCGCGCGGGGTGGCTGTTCCGTTGCGGGACACGCCTTGACGGTTGCCGGTACGCTCCGGGCGTGTCCGAGGAGGCCGGCAACGACGTTGTAGTGGATCCCGTCGCGGGTGACGCGGCCGGGATCGTGGTGCGGGGCGTCACCCGCCGGTTCGGGTCGGCGGAGGCGTTGCGCGGCATCGACCTCTCCGCGCCGTACGGTCAGATCACGGCGCTCGTCGGGCCCAACGGGGCCGGCAAGACGACGCTGCTGCTGATCCTCGCCACGCTGCTCACGCCCACGTCGGGCGAGGTGCGGGTGGCCGGGCTCGACCCGGCCACCGACCCGGACGGCGTGCGCGCCCGGATGGGCTGGATGCCGGACGCCCTCGGCGTCTACGAGCAGCTGACCCCCCGGGAGTACCTGACCTTCTTCGCCGAGGCGTACCGGATCGATCCGGCGGCCGTGGCCGGGCGGGTGACCGGGCTGTTGGCCCGCGTGCACCTGGCCGAGCATGCCGACCAGCCGGTGCACGTGCTGTCGCGGGGCCAGAAGCAGCGGTTGGGCCTGGCCCGGGCGATGGTGCACGAGCCGAGGGTGCTGCTGCTCGACGAGCCGGCGGCCGGGCTCGACCCGCGCTCCCGCGCCGAGCTGCGCGACCTGCTGCGCGAGCTGGCCGCCAGCGGCGTGGCCGTGCTGGTGTCCAGCCACATCCTGTCCGAGCTGGAGGAGCTCGCCGACCGGGTGGTGTTCGTCGCCGAGGGCCGCACGGTGGAGGAGGACGAGATCGCCGGCGTGGCCCGGTTCGTGGTGAGCGGCTGGCGGGTCCGGGCGCTCGACGACGCGGCCCTGACGGCGGCCCTCACGGCGCGCGGCGTCGCGCCGTTGGCCACCTCGGCGGCGGGCAGCGACCTGCCGCCCATGTCGGAGACCGACGCCGCCGCGCTGCTCGCGGCACTGGTCGGCGACGACGTCCCGGTCGTCGCGTTCGGCCCGATCGGCGGCCAGCTGGAGGCGGCCTACCTGGCCCTGAACAAGGAGCGCCGATGAGTGCCCGGGCTGTACTGCTCGTTGCGCGGCAGGAGATTCGGACGCGGCTGCGCACCGGGCGGTGGCGGTGGCTGCTGGCCAGCTGGGTGGTCGTGGTCGGCATCTTCACGCTGCTGGTGACCCTGGCGCTGGAGGCGACCAACGACGTCCACTACAACGACTTCGAGAACCCCCCGCCGCCGCCCTCGATCGGGCCGGCGCTGTTCACCATCCTGATCATTGTCGTGTTCAGCCTCATCATGGTCGTGTCGCCCGCGCTGACGGCGCAGAGCATCAACGGCGACCGGGAGCGCGGCACGCTCGCCGTCCTGCAGGTCACCCGGCTGCGGCCCGCCGAGATCGCCGTCGGCAAGCTCCTCGCCGGCTGGGGCGTGGGCGTCGCGGCGCTCGCGCTGACGTTCCCCTTCGCGCTGTGGCCGCTCGTCTACGGCGGCGTCGGCGCGTGGCGCATCCCCATCGTCTACCTCATCATGGCCGTCCTGCTCGGCGTCGTGTGCGCGGTGGCGCAGGCGCTGTCGGTCCTCGTCGTGCGGGGCATCACCTCGACGATGCTGGCCTACGCGTCGGTGTTCGCCCTCTGCATCGGCACCCTCATCGTGTACGGCCTGATGGGCGCCGCGTTCACCCAGGAGCGCACAGTCGTGCTCCCCGAGGGCCAGGGCAGCTACACGACCACGTCGCCGAGCGACAACATCTGGTGGGTGCTGGCGCCGAATCCGTTCGTCGTCCTCCTCGACGCGTCGCCGGTCGCGCCCGAGCCGCCCCGCGACGCGTACAACCAGGACCCGCTCAAGGACCTGCAGTCCTCGATCCGCTCGTCGCGGCAGCCGGCGGACGAGGACCCCTACGACGCGCCGCTCGTGTGGCCGTACGGGTTGGCCGCCAACCTGGTGCTCGGCGTCGGCTCCGTGCTGATCACGATCCGCCGCCTGCGGGCGCCCGCGACCTCAGTGCCGCGCGGGGTGCGGATCGCCTAGGCGGCCCCGACGAACGCGAGCAGCGCGCGGCGCAACGCGACGCCGAGGCGGTCCGCGCGCACATGCAGTTCGTCGCGGAGCACCAGGGGCAGGCCGGTGAGGTCCAACCGCGCCTGCAGGGCCAGGTCCTCGCCGACGACGCGCTCCTCGTAGGCCACCTCGCTGGCGACCGTCGCCGCGCCCGGCAGCGGCTCGCCGCCGATGTCGCGCAGCAGCATCTTGGTGTAGACGACGGTGCTGGTCAGCGACTCCGGACGCATGACGAACAGGATCGTCTTGACCGCCCCGGCGTCCAGCTCCTCCAGCCGCAGCAGCAGCTGGAACGGTGCGCGGTAGACGTAGGTGGCCCGTCGTCGTTGGCGCAGCGGCCGCAGGCCGGCCGCGACGCCCGGATCCTCGGGGTTGTCGAACCACTGCGTCTGCGTGCTGCGGAACCCGTCCGGCTCGAGGACCACGTCGTACGGCTCGACGACCTTCTCCTCGCCCGCGCCGAACGTCCCGGCGTGCACGAACGGGAAGTGCGCCACGTCGAGGAAGTTGTCGGCCACGAACCCCGCGGGCGCGGGTGTGGACGCGGGCCGCAGCCACGCGCCGACGAAGGCGCCGTCCTCGACGTCGGGCTCGGTGAACAGCGGCACGAGCGGCTCGGCCGGCGCGAGCCACACCAGGCCCCAGCGCACCGTGAGCCCGTACGGGACCGGGTCGGCGCGCAGCGTGGCGACGTCGCGCCACACCGTCCACTGGCGACCGAGCAGCGTGACCCGCGTCGGCCCGGCGGGGGAGCCGAGTTCGGTGGCGAACGCGACCGGGTGCCAGGCCCGCGCCAGCGCCGGGTCCTCGTTCGTCAGAACGCCCGCGCCGCCGACCGCCGCCGCGGGCTCCGGCGGCAGCGCGGCGAGGTCCTCGGCGTGGACCCGCACCCTGCCGGCGTCCTCCAGGCACCGCACCGCGTGAAGCGAGGCGCGCGGCGGCACGGTCGCCTGTGGGCCGAGCGATGGAATTTCCAGGCACGACCCGTCGGCCCCGAATTCCCACCCGTGGTACGCGCAGCGCAGCCGCCCGCCCGCGACGTCGCCGGCCGCGAGGGGCACGAGCCGGTGCGGGCACCGGTCGGCGAAGACCACCGGCGGCCCGTCCCCGGTGAGCCGGACGACCATGACCGGACGACCGTCCACGATGACCTGACGGGGCGTCGTGGTGACCTCCGCCCCGGCGATCAGGTCGATCCACCCGGCTGTCACGCGTCCATGGTCACTCCGCGTCGTTACGTCGTCGTTTCGCGGGCCCGGTTGACGCTCCGTAGCGGTAGCCGTGAGACGGAGCGGTCGCTATCGTACGGATGACGTCGATGTAGCCGGGCGGTCAACCGTCCCCGGCCCGATCGGAGTCCGTCGGCAGCCACTCGCGCCAAGCGGGCCGCACGGACCGGATGAGGGAGACGTGTTGGCCGGGAGACGGACGGGACGCGCGTTCGCCATCGGTGTCGGGGCGACCTGCGTGTTACTGGGCATTCTGATCATCGCGCCGCGCGGGCTGACGGTTCCGCTGGCCGACGAGGCCTACGCGTTGGCTGACAGGTACGCCGGGGTGCTGGCGCTGCTCGCCCTCACCGGCGCGGTCGTCGCGGGCCTGGTGGCGGCGTTGCACGGGCCGCTGGGCCCGACGCAGCGGCTGCGGATGCAGACCGTGCACCGGGCCGCGTCCACGGCCGCGGTCGGCGCGCTGGCCCTCCACATCGTCATCAAGGTCGTCGCCGACGAGGTGTCACCCGGCCAGGCGGTCGTCCCCACCCACGCCCTGACCTGGCAGTCCGGCCACGTCGTCGCGGTCGGGCTCGGCAGCCTCTCGGCGTACCTGCTGCTCTTCATCGTCGTGACCGGCGTGGCGCGCGGCTGGTTCGCGGGGACGGGCCGCCCGGTGCGGTGGCGGGTGCTGCACTCGATGGCGTACGCGTGCTGGTTCTTCTCGGCCTGGCACGGACTCACGGCCGGCCGCCACCCCGCCACCTGGGTCACGGTGAGTTACCTCGTGTGTGGCTTCCTGTGCGCGGCCACGGTCGTGGTGCGGCTCGTGGAGCGGCAGCGCCGGCGCACCCGGGCGCTGACGTCCACGGGCACGGGCGCCCTGCTCAAGGCGAGCGTGCCCGCCGCGCCGACGCGGTCCGGCGGCGGGGCGCACGCGGCCGGGGTCCGCCC
>NZ_BAAALT010000252.1:0-7430 GCF_039528515.1 Luedemannella flava | reverse complement strand
GTTGTCGAGCCGGCGGCCCCCGAGCCGGCGGTGTCAGCGACGCCGATGGCCCCGCCGCCGCCCCCGCCGGTCGCTGTCCCGCCGGTGTTCGCGCCGACCGAGGTCGAGGCCGAGGTCGTTCCGTTCGAGGTCGCCCCGCCGGCGCCCGTCCTGGCGTCCGTGGCCACCGAGGCGCACGTCGCCGAGTCCGAGCCGCAACTGTCGTTCCTGCGCGACCGTGAGGACGTGGGCGGCGGTTCGTCGTCCTCGGGTGCCTCCGGCATCGGCGCCGCCCCGTCCGGCCTGGGCGCGGAGCCCGTCGTCGGTGGGCCGGGCGCGCTGACGCTCGACGACGGCACCGTGTTCGCCCTGGACACCGACTACCTCATCGGCCGCGACCCGCGGCAGGACCCCGAGGTCATCGCCGGGGTCGTCAAGTCGCTGCGGGTGGCCGACCCCGACGGGGTCATCTCCCGCCGGCACGCCCGCATCACCGTCGTCGCCGGCCAGGTCCGGGTCTTCGATCTCGGCTCGGCGAACGGCACGTTCATGGAGCTGCCCGGCGACCCGCAGCGGCACCGACTGACCGCGGGTGAGCCGACCGTGCTCACCCCGGGCGCGCGGGTCATCATGGGCCGCCGCTGGCTGCGCTACGACCCGTGATCGCTACGGGCGCAGCGGGGTGCCCGGCCGGGCACCCGTCAGCCGCCCGGCGCGCCGCGTTCGTGGACAGGTGCGCCACGGCCTCCGGCCAGGTCCAGTCGCCCAGCTCGCGGGTGTGCCGGCCGAGGAACCGGGCGAACGCCCCGTACCCGCGCGGGTGCGGGTGCGCCCCGGCCGCCAGCCCGGCGAAGATGCCGCGAAGTAGCGGGCCACGAACGAAGCGGTCTGAGCCCTCGCCGGCGCGCCCGTGCCGTCGAGCACCTCACCGCCGTGCACGACGAGATCAAACATCCGGCCAGTCTGGCATGGCCCGCCGTCAGCGCCGGTTGTACCGCCGCATCGTCAGGTAGCCGAAGATCAGCACCGACGCCAGGCTCTCCAACAGCAGGATGGTGACCGCGCCGACATCCGGATCGCCGGCCATGATCGAGCGCACGCCGGCCACCAGGTGCGTGATCGGGTTGACGTCGACGAACGCCTGCAGCCAGCCGGGCATGGTCGTGGGATCGACGAACACGTTGCTCAGGAAGGTCAGCGGGAACAGCACCAGCATGCTCACGCCCATGACGGACTTCTCGCTGCGCAGGATCAGGCCGAACCAGGTCCACACCCAGGAGAACGCGAAGGAGAAGAGCACGAGCAGGGCGATGCCGCCGAGCGCGCCGAGGACGCCGCCGCCGGGGCGGAAGCCGAGCACGAGGCCGACCGTCAGGATGACCAGCGCCGCGAGCACGTAGCGCAGCAGATCGCCGAAGATCATGCCGACCAGGGCCGACGGCCGCCAGACCGGCAGCGTCCGGAACCGGTCGAAGACGCCCTTCTCGATGTCCGTGTTCAGGCCGACGCCCGTGTACATCGTGATCATGACGACGCTGGTGACCATGATGCCGGGCAGCAGGTACTGCAGGTACTCCCGGGGCGAGCCGGCCAGCGCGCCGCCGAACAGGTACGTGAACATCAGCGTCATGATGATCGGGAAGGCGGTGACGTCGAACAGCTGCTCGGGGACGTGCTTGAT
Source organism: Luedemannella flava (assembly GCF_039528515.1). Lineage (NCBI taxonomy): Bacteria > Bacillati > Actinomycetota > Actinomycetes > Micromonosporales > Micromonosporaceae > Luedemannella > Luedemannella flava. Next base: position 5,770 of record NZ_BAAALT010000252.1, on the reverse strand, counting down.
CTTGAGCATCGCCCGCCAGCCGAACGTCAGCGACGCGGACAGCGCGTTCGGCCGGGGTGGCCGGTTCCCCGGCGCGAGGACGGTGCCCAGCACCTCCGCGGACGGCACGTAGTCCACGGCGGGCACGGTGGCGGTGCTCATGCCGTCACCTCCGCTGCGCTCGCTCATGATGCGGCCTCCAGGTCACGGTCGGCGGGCTTGTCGGTGAGGGCGAGGAAGACCTCGTCCAGGCTGGGCTGGCCGAGCGAGAAGTCGTCCACGACGATGCCGGCGTCGGCGAGCGCCAGCAGGGCGCGCGACGCCTGGACGCTCGCGCCGGTGTCGTCCGCGCTGTCGGTGACGCGCGCGGTGAGCGAGACGGCGTCGCCGCTCGGCTCCACCGCCGCGTCGAGGGTCTTCGCGAGGATGTTCGCCGCGTCCTCCCGCTGCCCGGGGTCGCGCAGCCGCACGTGCACCATGCCGGCGCCGATCGACGCCTTCAGCTCGCCCGGCGTGCCCTCCGCGATGACCCGGCCATGGTCGACCACCGCGATGCGGTTGGCGAGCCGATCGGCCTCGTCGAGGTACTGCGTCGTCAACAGCACCGTCGTCCCGTGCGCCACCACCGCCCGGATGATCTCCCACACCTGGCTGCGGCTGCGCGGGTCGAGCCCGGTGGTGGGCTCGTCCAGGAAGAGCAGGTCCGGGGTGTTCAGGATGCTGGCGGCGATGTCGACCCGGCGGCGCATCCCGCCCGAATACTTCTTGACCTGGCGGTCCGCCGCGTCGGTGAGCCCGAACGCGGCGAGCAGTTGCGCCGACCGCTCCCGCGCGACCGGCTTGCTGTAGCCGAGCAGCCGGCCCAGCAGCACGAGGTTCTCGTGTCCGGTGAGGTCCTCGTCCACCGACGCGTACTGCCCCGTGAGGCTCACGCGGGAGCGCACCGCGTCCGCCCGGTGCACCACGTCGTGACCGAAGACCCGTGCCTGACCACCGTCGGGGCGCAGCAGGGTCGCGAGCACCCGCACGGCGGTGGTCTTTCCCGCTCCGTTCGGCCCCAGCAGGCCGTAGACGCTGCCCGCGGGCACCCGCAGGTCCAGCCCGTCCAGCGCGCGGGTGTCGCCGAACGTCTTCACCAGCCCGGTCGCCTCAATGGCTGGCTCGCTACCGTCGTGTCCTGGCATATCCCTTGGCCCTCCCTGTGGTCCCACACAGCAGCGCCACTATCTCTCACCCGGGTGACATTCTGCTGGGTGCCTAGCTCGCCAGGGGCAGCTCGCGACGGAGGATGGTGAGCTGCAGGCTGTGCAGACCCGGCGCCTCGATGCCGCGCTCGCGCAGCAGCCGCAGCCCGTCGCGGCACACCTGCGCGGCCTCGTCGGCGCGCTGCTCGGCGTAGAGGGCCACCGCGAGCTGGTGCCGCAACCCCTCGTCGTACGGCTCCTCGGCCAGGTGGCCGGCCAGCTCGCCGACCGCCTCGCCGTGCCGGCCCAGGGCGGTGAGCGCCCCGGCCAGCCCCCGGCGGGCGGCCCGGCGCAGCGCGTTGAGCCGCGCGATCTCGGGCAGCGCGAACGGGCGGTCCGCGACGTCGGCGTACGCGGGACCGCGCCACAGCTCCAGCGCGTCGCGGATGAGCCTGCTCGCCCGCTCCAGGTCGCCGGTCGTCCCGGAGAGCAGCGGCCGGGCCTGCGCGTACGCCTGCTCGAACCGGCGCGCGTCCACGTCGCACGCGGCGGTGTCGAGCCGGTAGCCCACGCCGTGGCCGTTGCCGAGGGTGGTGACCGGGTCGCCGGCGCCGGCGGCGCGCAGGGCGCCACGCAGGTGGGACACGTGGCTGCGCAGGGTCGCGGGCGCGGCCTCGGGGGCGCCGGCGCCCCACACCATCGCGACGATCCGGTTGGCCGGCACCGCCCGACCGAACTCCACGAGCAGCACCGACAGCAGCGCCACGAGCCGTGGCCCGAGCCGTACCCGTACGCCGTCGCAGCGCACCTGCACCGGCCCCAGCACCTCGATCTCAAGCTCCATGCCGCACCCCTCCCCGTGTCGACGTAACAACAGCGAGTCAGCGCGGGGCGATCCGGTTTCACGCTTCCACCGATCTTGAACGCGATTTCCACACCCCCGGCGCGACCGTGTTAGCCGACGGCGACAGACCGTGCCGTTCATCAATGAGTCAACTCTGCCGAAAGGTGTCATGCATGGGCGCCATCAGAAGCCGCCTGCGGGGCTTCACGACGGCCGCGCTCGTCCTGGGACTCGTCCTGGGCGCGGCGGCCTGTTCCGCCGAGGACGACAAGTCCGGCGACGGCAAGACCACCGTGACCATCCAGTGGTTCGGCTCGCCGGGCTTCGACCAGGCGATCAAGGACTTCCAGGCCGCCAACCCGGACATCGTCGTGAAGTCCGAGAACCGCGGCCAGCTCAAGGACTTCCAGCCGCTGCTGGTGCAGTGGCTGGCCACCGGCTCCTCCCAGCTCGGTGACGTGATCATGCTGGAGGAGGGCACGCTGCTGGAGTTCCTGCAGGAGCCGTCCAAGTGGGCGAACCTGCTCGACCTCGGCGCGGCCTCGCTGAAGGACACGTACCTGCCCTACAAGTGGGAGAACGGCTTCACCGCCGACAAGTCCAAGCTGGTGGGTCTCGGCACCGACATCGGCGGCCTGGCCATGTGCTACCGCAGCGACCTGTTCGCCAAGGCCAAGCTGCCCACCGACCGCGAGTCGGTCAGCAAGCTGTGGCCGACGTGGGAGGCCTACGAGCAGCAGGGGCTCAAGTTCAAGGCCGCCAACACGGGCGCGACCTGGATCGACTCGGCCACCAGCATCATGCAGCCGTACATCATGCAGAACTCGGACACCTGGTTCTACGACCGGTCCAACAACTTCATCCTGGACAGCAACCCGAAGGTGCGCGAGGCCTACGACTACGGCCTCAAGCTCGCCGGCGAGGGACTGACCAGCAAGCTGGTCCGCTGGACGCCGGACTGGGACGCGGCGTTCAAGAACGCGGCGTTCGCGACCGTGCCGTGCGCCGCGTGGGGCACGGGCGTCATCTCCGAGCGCGCCGGCGACGCCGGCAAGGGCAAGTGGGACATCGCCACGATCCCGGGCGGCAGCGGCAACTGGGGCGGGTCGTACCTGGCCATCCCCGAGCAGTCGAAGAAGAAGGACGCGGCGTACAAGCTGCTCACCTACCTGACGGGCAAGGCCGGTCACCTGGCCGAGTTCAAGGAGAAGGGCGGCATGCCGTCCAGCATCCCGGCGCTGGACGACCCCGCGTTCGCCGACGCCAAGAACGAGTACTTCAGCAACGCGCCGGTCGGCAGGATCTTCGGCGCCAGCGTGAAGACGCTCAAGCCCATCTACCTCGGGCCCAAGCACCAGCAGCTGTGGGAGACCATCCTCGAACCGGCCATGCAGGCCGCCGAGAAGGGTTCCCTCGGCGCCGATGCCGCCTTCACCAAGGCGGTCACGGACGGCAAGAAGCTCGCCACGGGCTAGTTCGACGCGGTCGTCGCGGCGGGGCCTGCCTCTCCAGGCTCCGCCGCGACGGCGCAACCCCTCGTAACAGACCCTGGCGAAAGGACGCCCCGCACATGACCGCCCCACCCGGCGCCGTGGCCAAGCCGCGCCGCCGACCCGGCTCGGCGACGCCGTACCTGTACGTCGCCCCCTTCTTCGTGTTGTTCGCCGCGTTCGGCCTGTTCCCGCTCATCTACACGGCCTGGGTGTCGCTGCGCGACTGGCGCCTGGTGGGCGGCGACCGTGGCTTCGTCGGCCTGGACAACTACACCGAGGTGCTCACCGACGCCCGGTTCTGGAACGCGCTGGGCAACACGTTCGGCCTGTTCATCGTGGCGACCGTGCCGCAGTTGCTCATCGCGTTGTGGCTGGCGAACCTGCTCAACCGCAAGCTGCGCCTGCAGACCGCCTTCCGGATGGGCGTACTCCTGCCCAACATCACGTCGGTCGCGGCCGTGGGCATCGTGTTCGGCTTCATCTTCGCCGACCGCTACGGCCTGGTGAACTGGCTGCTCGACCTGATCGGGGCGGACGTCGTGGAGTGGCGGGCGAGCCGGCGCACCGCGTGGTTCGCCATCTCGGTCATGGTCGACTGGCGGTGGATCGGCTACAACGCGCTCATCTACCTGGCCGCCATGCAGGCGATCCCGCGCGACCTCTACGAGTCGGCGGCGCTGGACGGCGCGTCGCGGGCCCGCCAGTTCTGGCGACTGACGGTCCCGATGATCCAGCCGACCATCCTGTTCACGATCATCATTTCGACGATCGGCGGCATGCAGCTGTTCACCGAGCCGCTGCTGTTCAACTACGGCCGCATCGAGGGCGGACCGCTGAACGAGTACCAGACCATCGCCATGTACATCTACCAGCGCACCTTCCGCGGCAACACCGAATACGGCTACGGCGCCGCGATGTCGTGGTTGCTGTTCGCGATCATCATCGCCTTCGCGCTGGTCAACTTCTATCTGGTACGCCGTACCGTGCGGGGGTCGTCGAAGTGAGCGTGTCCCGTCGTCGCCGGATCCCGGCCGGGCGCCTGTGGGAGGCGTCCCCGCTCACCTACGTGGGCCTCGTGCTGGCCTGTGTCCTGTCGGCGTTCCCGATCGTGTGGTCGTTCATCATCGCCTCGCGCGACAACAGTGCGGTGTACGAGATCCCGCCGCCGCTCGTGCCGGGTGGCCACTTCGGCGAGAACGTGCGCCGGCTGCTCGACAATGAGCAGGCGAACTTCATGATCGGCCTGGCCAACTCGCTGATCGTGTCGACGATCGTGACCATCTCGGTGGTGTTCTTCTCCACGCTGGCCGGCTTCGCGTTCGCCAAGCTGCGCTTCCGGGGCGCGAACATCCTGCTGCTGGTCATCATCGTGACGATGATGGTGCCCACGCAGCTCGGCATCATCCCGCTCTACATGCTGATGATCAAGCTGGGCTGGCTGGGCAGCCTGCAGGCCGTCATCGTGCCGTTCCTGGTGAAGGGCTTCGGCGTGTTCCTGATGCGCCAGTACACGGCCTCGGCGATCAGCGACGAGCTCATCGAGGCGGCCCGGGTGGACGGCTGCTCCACGTGGCGCATCTACTGGCAGGTCGTGCTACCGCTGGTGCGTCCGGCGGCGGGCGTCCTGGCGCTGCTGACCTTCATGGAGACCTGGAACGAGTTCCTCTGGCCGTACCTGGTCCTGACCAACAAGACCCCCACGGTCCAGTACTCGCTGAGCGTTCTGGCGGCGGGCAACTACAGCACCGACTACGTCCAGATCTTCACGGGTACGGCGTTGGCGGTCGTCCCGCTGCTGCTCGTCTTCCTGGTGTTCGGCCGCCAGATCATCGCCGGCATCATGGAGGGCGCGGTCAAGGGCTGAGCAGAGTCTCGCCGGACCCCGGATGGCGCGCATCCGGGGTCCGACGGCGTGGTGCGCAGGCATTAGCCTATGGACACACCTGAAGGCGGGAAGGTGTCCGGTGTCTCTGCAGTTGCCCGACGAGGTCAGCGGCCTCGCGGCCACATTCCTCATCCTGGTCCAGGCGATCATCGACAACCGCGACTGACGAGAGGGCGCCGTGGGCGACGAACTGTACGAGGACGGCGGGGTCGTCGCTCTGGCCGTGGTCCTGGCGGCCTTCGGCGCGGTGCTCGCGGTCGCCATGGCCGTCCAGGGCCGGTACGCGCTCGCCGCCGGCTGCGGCGCGATCGCGCTGGCGGGCTGGGCGTTCCTGGCCGGCGTGGCCCGCTTCGTGCGCCGGCGGGGCGGCGCCACGCCCGCGGTG
>NZ_BAAALT010000251.1:0-17749 GCF_039528515.1 Luedemannella flava | reverse complement strand
GCCGGCACCCCGGCCGCGACCGCGCCGGCCAGCGGCACGCCGTGCGCGCGCAGCCGGTCGGCGCGCGCCAGCGCCCACAGCGCCCCGGTGTCGGAGCCGAGCAGCACCACCGGTCCGGGCCCGTCGAGCGCGGCGAGCAGGTCGGCGTCGAGACCCTCGGGGTCGTCCAGCCCGTCCACCGCCCGGACCAGGTATCCGTCGTTGACGAGCCGCTCGCCGAGGCGCCGGTACACGCCGCCGCGCTCGCCCCGCCCCGGGATCACGACCACGGTGCCGCGCGGCGGCGCGCCGGTGCGCGGCTGCCACTGGTGCGCCCACCGCGCCACCCCGGACGCCGCCAACTGATCGACAGACATAGAAACCTCCGGCGAGTACGGCCTACAGCGCACCGATGGTGGCTGGCGGGGGTGCTGTTCCGCGGCACACCGCCCGCGGGGCGGAGCGGGGTCACAGACAACAGGCGGCGGAGGCGACCCGGAGGAGGTCGACGTACGATCGCGACATGCCCAAAATACTAGCTATCCCATAGGTATTGTCAACTACTACCGCCCGCTCACCATCCATGTCGGACGGTCGTTACGACGACGGGTCGACAGCGGTGGAGGGGCTATGTAGAGTTCCGAGTATGCCTGAACCGGTACGCCTGACGCTTCCCGTCACGCGGATTCTCGCCGCGCTGCTGGACGACCCCGACGAGCCCCGCTACGGCCTCGACCTCATGGCCGCCACGGGCCTGCCCAGCGGCACGCTCTACCCGATCCTCACCCGCCTGCACGCGGCCGGCTGGCTGCGCACCGAATGGGAGGACATCGACCCGTCCGCCGCCGGCCGGCCGGCCCGCCGCTACTACCTGCTCTCCCCCGACGGCCTCGTCTCCGCCCGCCAACAACTGGCCGAGCTCTACGACCAGCTCCGCCCCGCCACCCGGCCCGGCCAACCCCGCACCGCCACCAACGGGGCGCCGGCATGAACGCCACCACGCGCCGGGGCCTTCCGGACACCATCGCCGACGCCCTGCTACGGGTCGCGGCGCGGCGCTGGCCGGCCGAGCTGAGCGACGACATGGCCCGCGAGTGGGCCGCCGAGGTGCACGCGCTGCGCCACGACGCCACGGTGGGCGCGGTTACGCGCGCCACCCGCCAGCTGCGCTTCGCGTTCAGCCTGGCGGTCTCACGGCCCGCCACGGGGGCGGGCCCGCGAGCCGCCGCGAACGTCGCCGGCCCGGTGTGGCGCCTGACCGGCGGCGCGCTGTTCCTGCTGCTGGTGCCCTACCTCGGCGGGTTGGTCGTGGAGCTCGCCTTCCGAACGGCCAGGCCGCTGATCAGTCTGTTCGAGGGCTACGGCCCTCCGCTCAGGCCCGACCTGCCGCTGCAGGTCCACCCGCGCGTCGCGGTGCTCGGCTGGCTGGGTGTGCTGCTCGTGCTGCCCCTCGCGGCCCTGGTCGGGCGCCGGCTCGCCGCCACGCGGCTGTTCGGCACGACGCCGACCCTGGCCCTGCTCACGGTCGGGGTCGTCGGCGGCTGGCTCCTCCATGAAGGGCGAACGCCCGACGTGGTCACGGAGCGTCTGCTGGTCACCGGCCTCGCCGTGGCCGCCTGGTTGGCGGCTCTGCTCGCGCTGCTGGCCTACGCGCGCCGGACCACCCCGACCCGACCGCTGGCGACGACGGCGATCGCCATGGGCGGCGCCCTGCTCACAGCCGCCCTCGTCGCCATGCTGACCACGGTGTTGCTGTTCCCGGACGCCCGGCCGGACGCGATCGCCGGCCTCCGCCTCGTCCTGTGGTACCCGGTCCTGATGGGCGACGAGTCGGTCGCCGCGTTCGTCACCTGGAACAGCGATCCGATCTTCGATGTGCTGCCCGATCTGTTGCCCGGGATCGTGCTCGCGACGACCGCGTTCGCCGTGTCCTTCCTGGCCTGCGGCGCGCGGGAACCGCTGCCCCTGCCCGCGGCGGACGACCCTGCGCTCCCGCCCTGGTCCGGACGGCGGGCGGTGCCGGGCGTCCCGCGCGCCGTCGGGCCCGCTCTGGTCCTGCTCGGCGCTGCCGTGTGGGCTACGACGTTGGGGCTGGTCACGCCACCCCTGCGAGCAGCGGTGATCACGGACGACTGGACCGTCGGCCACGCCTGGCGACTTCCCTGGGCGGCTGACCTGCGGTTCGCTGCCGTGCTTCTGATGGGGATCGGCCTGGTGCTCGCGTTGGCCCGGTCCGGCCGCCGCGTCACCTCCGCCGTGCCGGCCACGGTCGTCCTGTTCGCGGCGAACGTGGCGCTCGACCACCCACGCCTACCTGGCGCTATCGCCGGCGCGGCCGTCGTCGGCACCGCCGTGGCCGTCCTCGCCATCGCCTGGCGGACGGCCCGGTTGGGGACCGACGCGACCGCCGGGCGCGACCGGCGGCTGCTGGCCGGCGCGATCGTGGTGGCCGCCTACTGCGGGCCGGCGCTCCTCGCGTCGGACAACGGGGTCGAACTGGCCGGCGCGCCGACGGTGGCCGCCGCCGTCCTGATCGCGGGAACCGTGGTGACAGCGGGTGCTCTGGCGTTGACGTCCGTCGCGTGCGCGCTCACCGTGCGCGCGACGGCGCTGCCCGGATGGGCCGGGGTGATCCTGCTGGGCCTGCTCGGCGCCGCTCCCGTCGTCCTGGAAACCGTCCTCATCGAACGGTGGTCACGGCTGGCCGGGCTGCCGTTGGTGGTAGCGGCGATGGCGGTCGCGCGCGGCCGGCGCGCGGACCGCCCGGCCCGGTCCGTGGCCTGGTGGGCCGCGGTCCTGCCGCTCAGCGTCGTCGTTGCCTACCCCGCGGTGCTGGCGAACGCGCTGCTGCCCCGTTCGCTGTCCGACTGGGTGCCGCTCAGCCTCGACGGCGAGGAGTTCGTTCCCCTGCTGCCCGGCGCGGTGCTTACGGGCATGGCGCTCGCCTGGGTGGCGGGCCGGTTCGCGATCCGCCGGCCCGCCGACGCCACGCCGGTCAGGCCAGCCGGTACGACAGGTCCGGGACGATGGCGGCCGTATCCATCTGCGCCTTCTGCAGCCGTCCCGAGTAGTCCCAGTTCATCGACTGCCAGCGGGTGAACTGGTCGAGCACCCAGCGGCCCGACTGACGCGAGCCGTTGCCCGACCGGCCGTTGCCGCCGAAGGGCAGGTGGGCCTCGGCGCCGGAGGTGGAGTTGTTCACCGACACCATCCCGGCGCCGACGCCCGCCCGGAACCGGAACGCCTCCGTCGGGTCGGTCGTGTAGATCGACGACGACAGCCCGTACCCGGGGCGGTTGGCCAACGCGATCGCCTCGTCCAGGTCGCGGTACGTGGCGATGCCGATGATCGGGCCGAACGTCTCCTCCAGGAACAGCCGGTCGTCGGGCTGCACGTTGTCCACGACCACGGGGTGGTAGAACAGGCCGGCGGCCGGGTCGCCCACGAAGCCGTCGCGCGGGTTGTCGGCCGTGATCCGACCGGTCGCGCCGCGCACCTCGTGGTGCCCGCCGATCCAGTCCAGGTACTCCTCGTAGCGCTGCGCGAAGCGCGGCGACAGCAGCGGGCCGTAGAGGACGTCCTCGCGCGGGTCGCCGAGGCGGGCCGCGGCGACGGCGCTGGTCAGGGCGTCGACGAAGGCATCGTGCACGTCCTCGTGGACGATCACGGTGCCCAGTGAGGTGCAGCGCTGGCCCGCCGTGCCGAAGCCGGAGAACAGCGCGCCCTCGACCGCGAGGGCCAGGTCGGCGGCGGGCGTGACCACCATCGGGTTCTTGCCGCCCAGCTCCAGGCAGGGCGACTGCAGGTACCGGCCGCACAGCTCGCCGATCCGCTCGCCCACCGCGGTCGAACCGGTGAAGCCGACCTTGTCGACGAGGCGCTGGCCGAGCGCCTGCTCCAGGCCGTCGAAGGTGGCCGGGCCGTCCGCGTGCACGAGCTGCAGCACCCCGTCGGGCAGGCCGGCGGCCACGAACAGGTCGAACATCGCCTGCGCGCTCGCCGCGGCGTACTCGGCCGGTTTCCAGACCACCGCGTTGCCGCACAGGAGCGCGGGCACCAGGTACCACGAAGGCACCGCGACCGGGAAATTGCCGGCCGTGATCACGGCGGCCACCCCGACCGGGACGCGGAACGTGAACAGCTGCTTGTCGGGCATCTCGCTCGGCACCGTCTCGCCGTAGAGGCGCCGGCCCTCGCCGAGGAAGAAGTCGCAGGTGTCGACGATCTCCTGGACCTCGCCGAGCGCCTCGGCGTAGGGCTTGCCGATCTCCCGGGTGACCAGGGCCGCGAGCGCGGCCTTGTTCGCCTCCACGATGCGCCCGATCGACGCGATCACCTGGCCGCGCACCGGCGCGGGGACCGCGGCCCACGCGGGCTGGGCGGCACGCGCGGCGCGGGCGGCGGCGACGAGGCCGGCGGCGTCGGTGAGCTGGACCTCGGTGACCTCGTCGCCGAGGTCGGCCGGGTTGACGGAGGTCACGGTGCCCGCCACGGTCGCGGTGGCGCCGGCGGCGAGCTGGGAGGTAACGGTACGCATGATCGGCATCGTAGTCGCGCCCGTTGTTACCAATCAGTAAGGTGGGCGCATGCCCCTCCCCTACGCCCAGGAGTACCTCGACCGCGGCGCCGACCGCCTCGGCCTGCACCGGTACGCCTCCCCCGACGCCGATACCGTCGCCATGCTCTGGCCGGCCATGGGCACGCCCGCCGGCTACTACCGGCCCTTCGCCACGGCCCTCGCCGAGGCCGGCATGGAGGTCGTCGTCGCCGACCTGCGCGGCACCGGGTCCAGCACGCCCCGCCCGTCGCGCGCCTCCCGCTACGGCATGGCCGACCTGGTCGGGGACGTCGGCGCGGTCCGGGAGTGGCTCACGCCGTCGCTGGCCGGGCGGCGACTGCTGCTCGTCGGCCACTCCCTCGGCGGGCAGGCCGCGCTGCTGCACGTGGGCGCCTCGCGGGTCGCCGTCGGCTCCGGCCCGGCGCCCCACCCCGTCGCCGGCATCGCGCTGGTCGCGTGCGGCCTGCCCTACTGGCGCACCTACCCGGCGCCCGGCCGGTACGCGGTGCTCGGCTACACGCAGGCCATCGCCGGCCTGAGCGGCGCGCTGGGCTACTGGCCCGGCTGGACGTTCGGCGGCGTGCAGGCCAAGGGCGTGATCGGCGACTGGGCGCACACGGCCCGGCACGGCCGCTACCCGATGATGGGCGACTTCGACGCCGAGTCCGCGCTGGCCAGCGTGACGACGCCGGTGCTCGCGGTGAGCGTCGACAACGACCGCTACACGCCGCCGGCCACTGTGGACCATCTCTGCGCGAAACTCGGCGCGACGTCCGTGCAACGCCGCCATCTCGGCGCGGCGCAGGCCACGGGCGACCTCGACCACTTCCGGTGGGTACGGGCCGCCTCGCCCCTGGCCGGGTGGGTCACCGACTTCGCGGGGTCCCTCGCATAGGACGTTGACCTGCGTAAACGTCAACACGCCTGAATATGTCCGGCGAGCCTGGCAGACTGGGCGCATGACGACGCCGCTGAGTGCCACCCTCTTCGACGACGTGCATGACTTCGTGACGGCCGAGGTCACCGCCGGCTACCTGCCGACGGACGCGATCGTCGACGAGGTGCTGGCCCGGTTCGGGCAGCACGCGCCCGACCACGACCGGCTGCGGCGCGCGGCCCGCACCGTCGCCGAGCAGGCGCTGGCCACCCACCGCGAGGCCCAGCAGGCGTGGCCCACGCCCACCGACTGCGAGCGCCTCGACGCCGCGTTCGCCGCGCTCGACGACGTCGGCGTCGTGGCCCGCCAGCACTACAGCTGCTGCGGCACGTGCGGGGCCGACGAGATCCGCGCCGAGCTGCAGCAGGCCCACAAGGCCGGGCGGCCGGCCCGCGGCTACACGTTCTTCCACGTGCAGGACACGGCCCACGCCGTCTCCGGCGAGGGCCTCTACCTCAGCTACGGCGCCCATGAGCCGGGCTCGGACGCCGCCGTCGCTATCGGGCACGAGGTCGTGGCCGCCCTCCGCGATCACGGCCTGTCCCCCGCGTGGAACGGAAAAGTCGCCCATCGGATCCTCCTCCCGCTCGAATGGCGCCGCCGACGGGATGACTCCCGGTCATACCAGGAGTAGGATGCCCGACATGACGGCAAAGGTGACCCTCTCCTTCGCGGACGCCACCATCGAGACGGCCCGCGAGTCCGCCAGACGCGCGGGCATGTCCCTGTCCGCCTGGATGGACCGGGCCGCCCAGGAACGCGTCCTGCGCGAGATCTTCACGGCCCACGCCGACGCCGTCCGCCGAGCGGGCTTCGACCTGGAAAAGGACGCGCTCGCCGACGAAGAGGACATCGAGGCCGTCGACCGCGCGGTCTTCGGAGGTGCCCGGCTTGCGCCGAGGTGAAGTCTGGGTCATCCACGGCACGCGTTCCCGGCTCGGCCTGATCATCAGCTCGGACATCTTCAACAGCACCGACGTCCCGATCGTCGTGGTGGCGGAGGTCGTCGAACGCGAACGCCTGCGTGACTCCCCGCTGGCCGTCGAGCTCGGCGACGACCACCTGGTCCTCCCCGACCGCCTCTCCTCGCCCCTGAAGGTCTGGTTCGTGGAGCTGGCCGACGTAGCGGACACGGACACCATGAACCGAGTCTCCCGAGCCCTCCGCACCATCCAGGACCTCTAGCCCTCCGCCCCGCCCGCACTGCGCCCGCGCCGCCCTCCCCGCCCCGCCCGCCCTGTGCCGCGCCCCCGACGCCCGACGCCCGAATTATGCGATATTCGCACTAAAGGCCGCGCTTGATGCGGTCCACAGTGGATTCATGCGCCCACTTGAGGCCCGCCAGGGGGCCAATTTCCCGCACAATCCCAGAGCGGAGCAGCGCTCGGAGGCGTCGGCACAGGGTCCACTTAGGATTCGTGGGCGCTTTGCGGCGCCAGGGTGCCCTGATACGGCCACGAATCCACAATGGACTAACAGTTAGGGCCTTATGCGGCTTTTTGCTGCCGAGCCGGCGGAGGGAAGGGCCCGACGGCGGACGGAAGGTCAGGCAGCGGGCGCCAGGGAGCTGGCGAGGGTGATCCAGCGGTCGAGGCTGGCGGCCGCCGAGCCGGAGTCGATCGACTTCTCCGCCCGCGCCACGCCGTCACGCAGCGCCGCGACAAGATCGCCGCCCAGCGCCCCCTCGTACGCCGCCAGACCGGCGGCCGCGTTGGCCACCACGGCGTCGCGCACCGGGCCGGTCTCGCCGGCAAGCACCCGGCGCACCACGTCGGCGTTGAAGACCGCGTCGCCGCCGCGCAGGTCCTCAGGCCTGGACCGGGCCAGACCGAGATCAGCCGCGTCGATGAGCACCTCGCGCACCGACCCGTCGTGCACCGCCCACACGCGGGTGGCCGTCGTGGTGGTCAGCTCGTCGAGGCCGTCCTCGCCGCGCAGGACCAGCACCGAGTCGCCCCGACCGGCGAAGACGCCGGCCATGACGGGGGCCATGCGCGCGTCGGCGCAGCCGACCGCGCCGGCGCGGGGACGGGCCGGGTTGGTCAGCGGCCCGAGAAAGTTGAAGGCCGTGGGGATGCCCAGCTCGCGCCGGGCCACGGCGGCGTGGCGCATGCCGGGGTGGAAACGGGGGGCGAAGCAGAAACCGATGCCCGCCTCGGCGGCGCAGCGGGCGACCTCGTCGGGGCCGAGCTCCAGCGGGACGCCGAGCTGCTCCAGCACGTCGGCGGTGCCGCACGCGGAGGAGGCGGCCCGGTTGCCGTGCTTGACCACGCGCACCCCGGCACCGGCCGTGACGAGCGCCGCCATGGTCGAGATGTTGACGGTGTGGGCGCGGTCGCCGCCCGTACCCACGATGTCGACGGCGTCGCGCGCGGCGTCGGCGCCGAGCAGCGGCGCGAGGTCGACGGGGACCGCCGCGCCGAGCATCGCCTTCACCAGGCCGGCCAGCTCCAACGGTGTCTCGCCCTTGGCGCGCAGCGCGGTGACGAACCCGGCGGTCTGCACGGGCGTCGCGTTGCCCGCCATGATCTCGCCCATCGCCCAGGCGGTGTCGTCGGTCGACAGCTCCTGGCCGCGCAGCAGCGCGGTCAGCAGATCAGGCCAGGTGCGCTCGCCCACGGGGACCTCCGGGGTATCGATGTGGGCCCGCAGCTTACCGCGTGGCGTGCCCGCGGAGCACCGCCGCGATGGTCTCCCCGGTCGTCATGGGGTCGAGCGGGTGCTCCAGCGTACCCTCGGCGCCGGAGAACGCGGCGAGCCAGCGGTCGGCCGACCGGGCGATGGCCACGATCACCGGCGGGGCGTCGCGGACCTCGTCCTTGATCTGCCGGCAGATGCCCAGGCCGCCGGCCGGGGCCGCCTCGCCGTCGAGGATCACCAGGTCGACATCCTCGCGGTCGACCGTGCGCAGCACCTCGTGGTGGGTGCCGGCCTCCACGAACCGGACCGACAGGTCGGCCGTCGGCTCCGTGCCGATGGCGAGGCGCATCGCCTCACGCACCGCGGCGTCGTCGCTGTACAGCAGCACCAGGGCCTTGCGGGCCGGCGCGGACGTTTCGGTCATGCCTGGACGCTCCCACCTCGTAGCTGTTGCAGATCGTACTCAGCCTGTCGGGCCGCCTCGGCCTCGGCCCGGTCCAGCGCCCGGTCGATGCGGCGCGCCTCCCGTTCAGCGGCGCGCATCCACTGCACGACCAGGGCGCCGAGCATGACGACGCTCACGATCTCGCCGCCCGCCCACAGGATGCCGCCGGCGAGGCGCTGGTCGTCGAACGGGTCGGCCCAGGTGAGCCCGAGGTTGGGGTACCAGTCGCCGCCGAAGAGGCTGGCGCTCTGCATCACGGTCAGGCCCAGCACGGTGTGGAACGGCGTCGACAGGAACATGAGCAGCGCCCGCAACGGATAGGACATGCGGCCCGGCAACGGGTCGATGCCGAGCAGCGGCCAGAAGAACAGGCAGCCGGTGATGATGAAATGCAGGTGGACCCACTCGTGCAGCCAGAAGTGCTCGAGCGTGGCCCGGTAGAGCCCCGAGAAATAGAGCACGAACGGGTTGGCCACGAAAAGCCCGAACGCGACCAGCGGGAACGTGAGAATCCGCGCGACCCGGCTGTGCACCACCGCCAGCAGCACCGCGCGCGGCTTCGCCGGAAGGGTACGCAGCGCGAGCGTCACCGGGGCGCCCAGCGCCAGCAGGATCGGGGCGATCATGGACAGCACCATGTGCTGGACCATGTGCACGCTCAGGAGCGCCGTGTCGTAGGCCGCGATCCCGGTCACGGTGACCGACGCGATGGCGACCAGGCCGCCGAGGAACGCGGCGGTACGCCCGACGGGCCACCGGTCCCCGCGACCGCGCAGCCGCACGACGCCGGCCAGGTACGCGGCCGCGCCGGCGACCACCAGGACGGCCGCCAGGTTGGCGGGCTCGGCCTGGGTGAGGAAGCCGGCCGGGGTCAGCGGTGGCAGCCCGCCGCCGTGGGCGAGCACGATGTCGCCGGCGTCGGGAGCGGCGCCGGCGACCGGGTTCGCGAGCGCGGGGGTCACCACGCCGTGCAGGCTATTCCCTGGCCGACCGGCGCCGACCGGCGGCCCTGCGGGCTGTCGCCCGTACCGGGGAAAAGGCCCAGGTCAGAAAGGCACGACACGCGGCGGCCCCACCCCGCACACACGCTGACCTGATCGCGGGCAATAATGACCGCGTGACTGCGGCCCCAGCCATTCCGAAGAGTCAGATCCATTCGTTGACCAGGCCCAATATGGTCAGCGTAGGAACGATCGTGTGGCTCTCCAGCGAACTGATGTTCTTCGCTGCCCTTTTCGCCATGTACTTCTCCATCCGCGCGACCGAGCTCGGTCAACAGCAGTGGGCGAAGCACACGGAGGTCCTCAACCTGCCCTACGCGGTGACCTTCACGGTCATCCTCGTGCTGTCGTCGGTGACCTGCCAGATGGGCGTGTTCGCGGCCGAGAAGGGCGACGTGCACGCCCTGCGCCGCTGGTTCGCGCTCACCTTCGTGATGGGTCTCGTCTTCGTGCTCGGCCAGGCGAACGAGTACCGCCAGCTGGTGCACGAGGGCGTCAAGATCAACGCTGACGGGTTCGGCTCGATGTTCTACCTCACGACGGGCTTCCACGGCCTGCACGTGACCGGTGGTCTCATCGCCTTCATCTACTTCATGGTCCGGACCACCCTCGCGCGGTTCACGCCGGCGCAGGCCACGGCCGCCATCGTCGTGTCCTACTACTGGCACTTCGTGGACCTGGTGTGGATCGCCCTGTTCAGCATGATCTACTTCCTGCAGTAGCGGCCCGTCCGCCCACTGTCGACACAAAGTTCATGTTCAATCGCGGCTGCCTGCCGGCCGCCCCCAGATTTGGTAGCGCGGCTGCCTGCCGGCCGCCAGGATTGGTGAGGCCATGACTGGTTCTGACAAGCCCGCCGGCCCGCCCGGTGGAGCGTCCCGCCGAACGTGGCATCGGCGACTGCGACCGGGCGCGCTGCGGCGTCCGGTCGGCGCCCGCAGCCGGACACGTCGCCGGGTGAGTTCCGGCCTGCGCCTGGTTGCCGCCCTGACCCTGTTCGGCGCCCTGTACGCCGCCTTCGCCCCGGGCCTGCAGTCCGCGTCGGCCGAGGACACCAAGGGCCTGTCGGCGGCAGCCACCGAGGGTAAGCAGATCTTCGACAACAGCTGCATCTCGTGCCATGGCCGCAACGCCGAGGGCGTGCCGGACCGCGGCCCGAGCCTGATCGGCGTGGGTTCGGCGGCCGTCGAGTTCCAGGTGGCCACCGGCCGCATGCCGATGGCCCGGCAGGAGGCCCAGGCCGAGCGCAAGGAGCCGCAGTACACCCGCGAGGAGGCCGCCCAGATCGGCCAGTACATCCAGGAGCTCGGTGGCGGCCCCCAGCTGCCCGCGGGCGACCACCTGCGCGCCGACAGCGACGAGGACATCGCCAAGGGTGGCGAGCTGTTCCGGGTGAACTGCTCCTCCTGCCACGCCTTCGGCGCCGGCGGCGGCGCCCTCTCCTCGGGCAAGTTCGCGCCGACGCTGGAGCACGCGACCGACCGCGACATCTACGCGGCCATGCTCACCGGCCCGCAGAACATGCCGGTGTTCGGTGACAACCAGCTCACCCCTGAGGAGAAGATGCAGGTCATCGCGTACATCCAGAACCTCAAGAGCGACCAGGACCCTGGCGGCTGGGGCCTCGGCCGGCTCGGCCCGGTGCCCGAGGGTCTGGCGATCTTCCTGATCGGCATGGTCGGCATCGTCATCGCAACGCTGTGGATTGCGGGGAAGTCATGAGCGAGCGCAGCGAGCGAATCATCAGCACGGTTGTCGGCTCATGGCGGCACCGGAGCGAAGCGGAGGTGACGGCATGAGTGGGCACCAGATCGAGGGGCAGGAGCCCTTCGACGTCGACGACCCGGCGCTGACCCGGTTCGACCTGGTCCGCGAGGGGGCGCGGCGGGACGGTGTGGAGATCGTCCACTACAAGCCCCGCTTCCCCGTGCCGGGCACCAAGGTGGAGCGGCGCATCGAGCGCTCGATCGCGCTGATGCTCACCCTGGCCGGCGTGTTCGCGGTGGCGTTCGTGATCCTCTACATCTGGTGGCCCTGGGAGTACGAGGGCGGTTCGAACGCCGGCAAGTGGTACACCCCGCTGCTGGGCCTGACGCTGGGCGGGTCGCTCGTCTTCCTCGCGCTGGCGATCATCACCTGGGGCAAGAAGCTGCTGCCCGAGGAGATCTCGGTGCAGGAGCGCCACGACGGGCCGTCCGCGCACGATGAGCAGCAGCTCACCGGAGCTACGATCGTCAACATGGGCGACGAGCTCGGCATCGCGCGCCGCCCGCTGCTCAAGGCCGCGGTCCTGCTGCCCGGCCTGGGCCTCGGCGCGGCCGCCGTCGCGCCGCTGGTCGGCGGCCTGATCAAGTCGCCCCACGAGCCGGACGCGATCTTCTTCGAGACCGGCTGGAACCCCAAGCACAACGACGGGCACCCCGTCCGGCTGGTCCGCGAGGACGGCACCCCGATCCGGCCCGAGGACGTCAGCACCGGCGGCCAGATGACGGTCTTCCCCGGCATCCCCGGCGGCGCGTCGAACAAGTGGGCCGACTCCCCCACCCTGCTGATCCACCTGCGGCCGGAGGATTCGGCGCTGGCCTACAAGAACGCCAACAACTCGGAGAGGCCACCGGGCATCAACGGCGGCTCGCAGTGGGGCGACTTCGTCGCGTACTCGAAGATCTGCACCCACGCGGGCTGCCCCGCCAGCCTCTACGAGCAGCAGACCAACCGCCTGCTGTGCCCGTGCCACCAGTCGCAGTTCGACATCACCGACAACGCCCGACCGGTCTTCGGCCCCGCCTCGCGTAGCCTCCCCCAGCTGCCACTCGACGTGGACGCAGAGGGCTACTTCGTCGCGACCGGTGACTACAAGGTCGCCGTCGGTCCGGCCTTCTGGGAGCGGCCATGAAGCGACGCAAGATTGACCTAGCCGCGCTGCCGGCCAACACCGGCAAGGCGCTCGACGAGCGCTTCCAGGGCGCGACCCCGCTGCGGCGGCTGTTCAACAAGGTCTTCCCCGACCACTGGTCGTTCCTGCTCGGCGAGATCGCGCTCTACTCGTTCATCGTCCTGCTGCTGACCGGCACGTTCCTCACCCTGTTCTTCGACCCGTCGATGACCGAGGTGAAGTACAACGGCAGCTTCGTGCCGCTGCGCGGCATCGAGATGTCCCGGGCGTACGAGACGGCCCTGAACATCTCGTTCGACGTGCGCGGCGGCCTGATCATGCGCCAGATGCACCACTGGGCGGCGCTGCTGTTCATGGCCGCGATCGTGGTGCACATGTTCCGGATCTTCTTCACCGGCGCGTTCCGCAAGCCGCGTGAGGCGAACTGGATCATCGGCGTGCTGCTCTTCTGGATGGGCTTCACCGAGGGCTTCGCCGGCTACTCGCTGCCGGACGACGCGCTGTCGGGCACGGGCCTGCGGATCGCCTCAGCGATCATGCTGTCCATCCCGGTGGCGGGCACCTGGATCACGACCTCGCTGTTCGGCGGCGAGTTCCCCGGCACCGAGATCCTGCCCCGGCTGTACATCGTCCACGTGCTGCTGATCCCCGGCGTACTGCTGGCGCTGATCTCCGCGCACATGGGCCTGCTGGTGAAGCAGAAGCACACCCAGTGGCCCGGCCCCGGCCGGCGCAACGACAACGTGGTGGGCGTGCGGATGTTCCCCGGCTTCGCGGTCAAGGCCGGCGGATTCTTCATGCTGGTCTTCGGCGTGATCGCGCTCATGGGCGGCCTGCTCCAGATCAACCCGATCTGGCTGTTCGGGCCGTACGAGGCGGCGGTCGTGTCGGCGGCGAGCCAGCCCGACTGGTACGTCATGTTCCTCGACGGCTCGACCCGCCTCATGCCCGCGTGGGAGATCCGGGCCTTCGGGTACACGATCCCGGCGCTGCTGTGGCCCACGCTGGTGCTGCCCGCGTTCCTGACGATCCTGCCGATCCTCTACCCGTTCATCGAGGCCCGGTTCCTGAAGGACCGCGGGTCGCACCACCTGCTGCAGCGCCCGCGCGACGTGCCCTTCCGCACGGCGCTCGGGGCCATGTCGATCGCGTTCTACATGGTGCTGGTGCTCTCGGGCGGCAACGACGTCATCGCGGACAAGTTCAACATCAGCCTGAACGCGATGACCTGGGCCGGCCGCATCGGCCTGCTCATCGCCCCGCCGATCGCGTACTTCGTGACCTACCGCATCTGCCTCGGCCTGCAGCAGCACGACCGGGAGGTGCTGGCCCACGGCGTGGAGACCGGCATCATCCGACGGCTGCCGGACGGACGGTTCATGGAGGTCCACCAGCCGCTGTCGCCGGTCGACGAGCACGGCCACCCGGCCGAGCTGCCCTACGCCGGCTGGGTCGTGCCGAAGAAGATGAACCGGCTCGGCGCCCTGGCGCCGGCGATCAAGGGCTTCTTCTTCGCCATCGAGAAGCCGGCCCCGCCGAAGCCGCCCACCGCGGTGGAGGACGCCGACCGGCACGAGGTGACCAGCGGCCACCGCTGAACAGCCTGAGAGGAAAGGGCCCGTCCGGATCGGACGGGCCCTTTCCTCATCTCCGGAGCAACGGGTCGATCGCCACCACAGCCGCGGCCAGCCGCGACTCCCGGTCGCCGCGCACCTCGAGCCAGGGCCGCCCACTTTCGGCGAGCACCTCCCGGAACCGGCCGGTCATCCAGCCGCGCACGTGCTCCCCGTCCCGCGTGCCGTCCTGCACGAACGGGATGTCGTCACAGGTCAGAATCGTCAGGGAGTACGCCCTGGCGGCGGCGAGCGCGACAACCTCCGGCGACGGCCGGCCGAGGTAGCGCTCGTGCCACACGGAGGTCGCCAGGGCGTCGGTGTCGCAGACGAGCAGCCGGCCCGCCTGCCGGGCGGCCGCGTCCTCGTCGGCCAGCTGGTGGCGCGCGATGTGCGTGAAATCCGCCGAGGTCCACTCGATCGGCCCGTCGGCCAGCCGCTTCTCGCAGTACTCCCGGCCGTACTCGGGCACCCAGGAGGCGCCGTAGTGGGCCGCCAGGTCGGCTGCGAGCGTCGTGGTGCCGGTCGACTCGGCGCCCAGCACGCAGACCCGGGTGACGAACCAGGCCCGCGCGCCCGGCGACAGGTACTCAGCCCGGCCCCACGGGTCGGCGCGCACCGCCGTGCCGGAGACCGGGTACCGCGCCCGGGCCGGGTCCACGCTCACGTGCCGGGCGCCCATGAAACCCGCCCAGCGTGGCCCGTACTCCTCGGAGGTGAAGGCCACGTCGGGCCCGGCGCCGTACCGCGGCGTCAGCAGCGCCACGGTCCGCTCCGCCCACGCGCGCGACGTGACGGCGCCCTCGTCGGCCGGGATGTCGTCGGGGGTGACCAGTACGTCGGCGGCCGGGTGCAGCTCGCGCAGCAGCGCGGCGCGCGCCGCGGCCGGGATCGGGTCGTCCGCCCGCTCGCACACGATCACCGCGACCCGGTCGGCCCCCGCGAGCGCCGCCTCGATGAGGTACGAATGGCCCCGGTGCGGCGGCAGGAACTTGCCGATGACCACACCCAGGGTCATGGGTGCACCGCCACCGGTTCGGCCGTCAGCGGCGCTTCAGCGGCCCTCAGCGAGGCCCGCCACCCGCGCAGGCCGATCACGCACATGACGATGAACAGCGGCTGCAGCGCCGCCGTGAGATACAGCTCCTTGTACGTGTAGAGCGCGACGTACGCGACGTCCACGGCGATCCACAGGTACCAGGAGCCGAGCAGCTTGCGGGTGAGCATGTACTGCGCGATGAGCGAGATGACCGTGGTGGCCGCGTCCGGCAGCGGGGCCGCGTCGTCGACGCGGACCATGAGCCACCACAGGACGCCCGTGGCGGCGACGCCGACCGCCGCGAGGATGCCGGCCTCGACGGGCCGGGTACGGCTGACCGGCAGCTCCGCGCGGCCGACGCGGCGCCCGCCGCGCAGCCACCAGTACCAGCCGGCGGCGCCGAGGACGATGTAGACGACCTGCAGGCTCGCGTCCAGGTACAGGCCCGTGTCCCAGAACAGGACGAGCCAGAAGGCGCTGTTGGCGATGCCGGTGGGCCACGCCCACACGTTCTGCCGCGCGTAGAGCCACACCGACAGCGCGCCGGCCACGAACCCGGCAATCTCCGACCATGACATGCGGGCCATCATGACGGATGTTCGCGAACCGCGAGGTCACGGCCCCGCACGACGAAGGGCCCGTCCGGCTGGACGGGCCCTTCGTCGGATGCCTTGGGTTAGTGCTCGACCTTGCGGGTGCCCGTGTAGTACTCGAAGATCAGGCCGCCGCTCGCGCCGAGGACGCCGAGCAGGCCGGCGGCGACGAGCCACCACTCCAGGTAGACCAGGCCGATGCCGGCGGCCAGCGTGGCGGCGGCCACGCCGAGCGGCCAGTAGCTGCCCGGGCTGAAGAAGCCGATCTCGCCGGAGCCGTCGCTGATCTCGGCGTCGTCGCGGTCCTCGGGGCGGGGGTCGATGCGGCGCGAGACGAACCAGAAGTAGCCCGCGCACATCAGGCAGAGCAGGCCCGACAGGGCCAGGCCCATGGACCCGATCCAGTCGACGGCGCCCATCTCGTAGTCGGTCCACCAGGCGTAGACGCCCAGGGCCAGGAAGAGGAAGACGGCGACGATGAAGAAGATTCGCCACTCAGTTTTCACGGTGTCGTCTCCTGCGCTCTCAGCTCGCCGTGTTCGCGTCGCGCTTGGTCTCGAACGGCACGGTCGTCGTGGCGTAGAGGTCCTTGCCGCTGAAGCCGGCCGCCGCCAGCGCCTCCGGCGTCGTCTTGCCGGCCTTCTTGGCCGTGATGAACTTCTCGTACTGCTCCGGCGTGACCGCGCGCAGCTCGAAGTTCATCATCGAGTGGTACGTGCCGCACAGCTCGGCGCACCGGCCCACGTACGGGCCCGTCTGCTCGACCGTGATCGCGAATTTGTTGACCACGTTGCCCGGGAACACGTCGCGCTTGAACAGGATCTCCGGCACCCAGAACGAGTGGATCACGTCCTCGGCGTGCAGCTTGAAGACGATCGTCTTGTTGACCGGGACGACCAGCACCGGGATGTAGTCGCTGCTGCCCACGGTGGACACGGGCACGCCGCCGGGACCGTTCTGCCCGTCGTAGGAGAACTCCCAGTTCCACTTGAACGCGGTCACGCTGATGGTGACGTCCGGGTTCTCGGGAATCTTGTTCACGTCCGTCTGGATGATCGCGGTGTAGTAGAAGAGCACCGAGATGACCAGGAACGGGGCCACCGAGTAGAGCAGCTCGATCGGCAGGTTGTAGCGGGTCTGCGGGGGCAGCTCCTCGCCGCGCTTGCGGTAGCGCACCACGCACCAGAAGATCAGCGCCCACACGAACACGCCGACGACGAGCGCGGCGATGGCCGACCCGATCCACATGTCGAACATGCGCTGGCTGTGCTGGGTGATGCCGCCCTTGGGCCAGCCGAAGTAGAAGATGTCGTCGACCGAGCACCCGGTCAGCGACACGACCAGCGCGATTCCGGTGCCAGCCAGCCCGAGCAGTCGGGCGGCGGTGCGCCGACGCCGGACGGGGGTGTTCCGCTGGCGGTCGGGGCCGGACAGCCTTTCTGCGACCACGTGCTCCTGCCTCCTTAGCAGCGCCTCCGCGTCGTTCGACAGACCGTGTCCCGGACAGGCGGACACGACAAGGTCGACTGACGACGAGTCGCACACTACTCGACCTCAAGGCGCACGTACGGCCTGGGGTCGGTGTGTCGGGAGGTGCGGGCGATAACGTGATCGCATGGCGGGCAAGGGCTACTTCGACGTGGCGGCGGCCGCCCCGCTGCACCCGGTCGCGGCCGAGGCGCTCGCGGTGGCGTCCGCCGATGGCTGGGCTGATCCGACACGTCTATATACGCAGGCCCGCCGGGCACGCCAGCTGCTCGACGCGGCGCGGGCCGCGACGGCGGAAACATTGGGCGTACGTCCGGATGAGGTCGCCTTCTGCGGCAGCGGCACGCGGGCGTGCCACCTCGGGGTGCTCGGTCTGCTGGAGGGTCGCCGACGCGCGGGCCCGACGCTCGTGCACTCCGCGATCGAACACTCCGCCGTGCTGCACGCCGCCGAGTGGCACGTCGCGCGCGGCGGCGCCGCGGTCAGCGTCCCGGTCGACCGGCTGGGGCGGGTCGACGTCGCGGCCTTCGCGGCCGCGGTCGCGGTGCCGGGCGTGGGCG
>NZ_BAAALT010000250.1:0-7777 GCF_039528515.1 Luedemannella flava | reverse complement strand
CGGCCGCGCGTCGTGGGCGGCCGGCCGCCGAGGTCGCCGCCCGGTTCGGCGCGGTGACCGTGGGCACCCCGCCGCTGGACGTCGACAGCCACCAGGAGCTGCTGGTGGCCGCCGGGCGGCTGCGTGAGCAGCTCGTCGCCGCGCGGGCGCAGGTGGCCTGGCACGAGCACCTGCTGAGCTCCCGGGAGGCGGCGCTGCGCCGGGCCGAGCGGGCGGTCGAGCTGTTCACCGGCTCGCCGGGCTACCGGGCGAGCCGGTTCGCGGTCCACGCGCTGCGGCGGGCCAGCCGGGTGCCGGGCGGCCTGCGCCGGCGGTGGCGGGCCTTGCGGACGGGAGCGAAATGACCGGAATTTTAGGGATCATCCAGGCGCGGATGGGCGCGAGCCGACTGCCCGGCAAGGTGCTCCGGCCGCTGGGCTCGACCACCGTGCTCGGCCGGGTGGTGGCCGCCGCGCGGGAGAGCGCGGCTGTCGCCGATCTGGTCGTGGCGACCACCGAGGAGGCCGAGGACGACGCCGTGGTGGCCGAGTGCGCCCGGCTGCGGGTGGCCTGCCACCGGGGCCCGACGGACGACGTGCTGACCCGGTTCCTGGGGGCGCTGGACGCCCACCCGGCCGGGGCGGTCATGCGGTTCACCGCCGACAACCCGCTGCAGGACCCCGACATCATCGCCACGGCCGCGCGGGTCTTCGGGGCGGTGCCGGGGCTGGACTACCTGTCCACGTCGATCGCGCACACGCTGCCCCGGGGACTGGACGTCGAGATCATCAGCAGCTCGGCCCTGCGCGCCCTGGACGACCTCGCCACGGGGCACCACCGGGTGCACGTGACGTCGTACGCCTACACGCACCCGGAGACCTTCCGGGTGCTGGGGCTGACCGTCCCGCCGGACCGGACCCACCTGCGGCTCACCCTCGACACGGTGGCCGACTGGGACCTCGTACGGGCCGTGGTCGCCCACGTCGGCGACGGCACGGTGAACCTGCCTAAGCTCGCCGAGTGGCTCGACGCCCACCCGGAGATCCGCGCCCGCAACGCCACCGTCGAACAGAAGGCGCTGGAGGAGGCGTGACGCCGCTCAGGGTGGGGTTCCGGTGTGACGCGGGGCATAAAGCCGGCGTGGGGCACCTGGTGCGCTGCGTGGCGTTGGCGGAACAACTGCTCACCGAGGGTATCGACGTCGTGTTCCTGGGGGACCTGGGCGACCTCGCGTGGGCGCGCCGGCAACTGGACGGGCGCCGGCTGCCCCTCGTCGACGGGCCGACGACGCCCGCGGGGATGGTCGCGGCCGCGCACCGGCTGTGCCTCGACGCGCTGGTGCTCGACTCGTACGAGCTGGACCCGGCGTGCGCCGGGGCGTTGCGGCGCGCGGGCGTGCCCGTACTCGCCGTGGTGGACGGCGACCACCGCGGCCAGGAGGCGGACCTCTACCTGGATCAGAACCTCGACGCGGAGCTGCTGCCGGTCGATCTCCCGCCGGGCGCGACGCGGCTGGCCGGGGTGCGCTACGCGCTGCTGCGCGACAGCGTGCGGCGGGCCAGGCCGGCGACGGCGCCCAGCGCGCGCCAGGGCGGGCCGCCGCGCGTGCTGTGCTTCTTCGGCGGGACGGACGCGTTCGACGCCGCTCCCGTGGTGGCGGAGCTGCTGGTGGCCACGGGGGTGCCGCTCGCGGTGACGATCGTGGCGGGCCGGCCGGCGACGCGCGACGCCCTTGCGGCACTGCCGCCGGGGCCGGGGCAGTCGGTGACGGTCATCGAGCCGACCGACGACCTGCCGGCGCTCGTGCGCGCCGCGGACCTGGTGGTCAGCGCGGCGGGCACGTCGCTGTGGGAGCTGTTGTGTCTGGGCGCGCCCGCGGCGCTGCTGTGGGTCGTGGACAACCAGCGCCTGGGGTACGAGCGGGTGATGGCGCACGGACTCGCGGCGGGTCTGGGCCGGTTGGACGAGGTCCGCGGGGGCGGGCCGGCGCGCGCCGCGGCGGTGGACGAATTGCGCTATTTGCTCCTCGATCCCACCCGTCGAAACGCCTTCGTCGGGCTCGGATGGAAGTTCATTGATGGACAAGGCAAGCGCCGCGTTACCGAGGCGCTGCTCAACGTAATAGTCACCATGAGATCTAGCGGGAACCTTTGCTATTTCCCCTGGTGAGGCTGCACCATGTCCGGGATGGCGTGTAACACGGGTGTCACGGCGGGAACATGGCACGTTCACCCGATGGCGGTCGGTCTAACCGGCGACCAGAGTTACTGCCTCAGACCGTGTCAAAGCAGTGCGGGGAGGAGACGGTGGCAACCGTCGCGCTTAGGGACGTAAGCAAGGTTTTCGGTGACGGAACCCTCGCCGTCGACAACGTGAGCCTTGACGTCCAGGATGGCGAGTTCATGGTCCTGCTGGGCCCTTCGGGCTGCGGCAAGTCGACCGTGCTCCGGATCGTGGCCGGTCTGGAGGACCCATCTTCGGGTGCGGTCCTGCTGGATGGGGACGTGGCCAACGATCTGGCTCCGCGTGAGCGCAAGGTCGCCATGGTCTTCCAGGATTTCGGTCTTTATCCGCACATGTCGGTCAGGGACAACATCGGGTTCCCGCTCCGCATCGCGGGCATCGAGCCCGAGTCGCGCAGCGAGCGGGTGGCCGACATCGCGTCCGCGCTCGGCATCGGCGACGTGCTCGCCCGCAAGCCCGGGCAGCTCTCCGGTGGTCAGCGCCAGCGCGTCGCCATGGGTCGCGCCATCGTGCGCCGCCCGTCCCTGTTCCTCATGGACGAGCCCCTGTCGAACCTGGACAGCGGCCTGCGTGCCGAGCTGCGCGCCGAGATCTCGGCGCTGGTCCGCGAGCTGGGCGTCACCACGATCTACGTGACGCACGACCAGGCCGAGGCGCTCACCATGGCCGACCGCGTCGCCATCATGCGCAAGGGCGTCCTGCAGGACGTCGGCACGCCCACCCAGGTCTACAGCCGTCCGGGCACCCTCTACGTGGCCGCCTTCCTCGGCAGCCCGCGGATGAACCTGCTCGAGGCGAGCGTCTACGTCCACCTCGACCGCTACATCGCGCTGCACCTCGGCGACCAGGCGCTCTACCTGCCCTGGCACGACATGCGCGCCCGTCAGGTGGCCCACTTCCACGGCGAGCGCATCGTCGTGGGCGTGCGCGCCGAGGCGCTCACCCCGGTCGTGCCGGACACGCCCGGCGACGTCCTCCACGGCCGCGTGCGCTACCTGGAGCACCACGGTCACGAGTCGCTGGCGTTCCTCGACATCGGCGCGTTCGCCGTGCCGGTCGACGACATCGCGGGCGCGGCCCCGGTGCCGACCAACGGCACGGGCTCCCGGCTGAGCAAGGTCGCGGCGATGTTCCGCGGCCGCAACGCCCACCGCGAGGACGACTACGACAGCCACGGCCACGGGTCCTCGGCGCACGGCAACGGCAACGGCACGGGCGCCCGCAACCAGGTCAGCGTGCTGGAGCAGTCGGGCCGCCACCACCGGGCCCGCGCCGAGGTGGCGGTCCGTCTCGCGCCGTACCCGAGCCTGCGCGTCGGCGACCCGATGAGCGTCGCCATCCGCATCGACCAGCTGCACTTCTTCGACGCGCGCGGTCAGCGCATCGACGTCGGCTGGCGCTGAGCCCTAGCGCAGGAGCGCGGTCACCTCGTCCGGGGTGACCGCGCCGTCCACCACCGTGACCCGGTGCCGGCGCGACAGCGCGTCCCCGGCCGCGATCCGCCGCCGCTGTTCGAACGCCAGCGCGACGCACACCCCGGGATACTCCGCCGCGCGGACGAACCACCGGTCATCGTCGCCAAGACCTTCAAAAATCAGTGAGTACGCGCTGCCGCTGTTCGTCGACGTGACGGCGACCCAGTCGGTGGTGCTGGCGTTCACCTCCGCCTCGGTGGCGGCTTCGGGGCTGAACACGGCCGGCGCCTGCGGCCCGAACGGCAGCCGCCAGAAGAACCCGCCGTACCCGGCGTTGCCCGGCCTGCCGTTCGTGCCCGGGCTGCCCAACGTCACGTCCACCGGCCGGGGGTTGCGCAGGTCGTAGGCGAAGTCCAGCCGCCAGGCCCGCTCGTTGACGGGCTCGGCCCGCATGACGCGCTGCTCGACCAGCATGGTCGCGCCCCTGGTGTCCAACCACCGCAGCGTGCCCGCGATGCTGTGCTCCCCGGCGGTGAGCGTGTCCTGCACGATGCACCCGTGGTCGGACAGCCACTGGTAGCCCTGGTCGCGCACGTACGTCCGCCCGCCCCAGACGTTGACCCCGTCGACGTCCTGCATCGCCACGCTGACGCCGAGATGGTGCGTGTGGTCCTCGGGCAGCACGTCGGTCACGACGGTGCCGTTGAGGGTCCGCACGGGGTGCAGGAACGGCCGCGGCCCGCGCTGCGGATCCACGACGGGCTCGGTCACGTACCCGGCGACGACCGGCCCACCACCCGCCACGCGCAGCGGAACCGGCCCATTCGCGGAATACGGCGGCAGCATGCGAACCTCACCTCGGGGAAAGCGTTTGCTCGAACCTGTCGCTCGCACCCTACCGTTTCTGAGCTCTGCTTCCCTATACGAGTCACGTGCCGGGCTCGCGCCCGGCCCGGCAGCGCGTTATGGCGCCATGGCGAGCGAACACCGGCCCGCATTCCGTGCCTACGGCGCCAAAAGCCGGAGCCCGGTCAGTGGCGGTCGACCGTGAGGGTCGCGACGCCCGACGTCGCGGCGATGGCGTAGCGGTCCGTCGTTGCGTCCCAGGTCGACGGGGCGAAGACCGTGCCGGCCTGGACGCCCGAGTGGTTCGCGCCGTCGACGGTGACCGTGTTGGCGCCGCCGCCGATGGTGACCTTCGCGGGCGGGCCGGCGGGCACGCGTACCGTCACGTCGTTCGCGCCGCCCGCGACGCGGACCTCGGTGGTGCCGCGCGGGGCGGGCAGGCCGAGGTCCGCACGCGTGACACCCGAGGCCAGGTCGACGCCGTCGACCCGCGCCGCCGCCGTGCCGTCGACCGTCACCGACGTGTAGCCGCCCGAGAAGCGCAGCCGCCACGTCACGTCCCTGTTCACCTCGATGAGGACGGCGCTCGGGCCCGTGCCGGCGAGGTGGACCTGCAGGTCGGGGTCCGCGACCACGAACGACGGGGCCAGCGGGGAGTCGTCCGGCGTGGTGGCCCGGGCCAGCGTGTCGCCGAGGTCGGCGGCGCGCACCGTCACCGTGGTGGCGCCGCTGACCACGTCGATGTCGGCCGCGTCGCGGCCGTCGCGGCTGACCGCCGCGGTGTGCGGCGCGGCGGTCGGGCCGGCGGCCGCGCGCGGCGCGAGGCGTTCGTCGGCAGGTCGGTTGGCGTCGCAGCCGGCCGCGAAGACCAGCAGGACCGCGAAGACGACCAGCACCAGCGCGTACGACTTGCCCTGCAGGCGGGCGGCGCAGCGCGCCGCCGGCCGGTGTCCGTGCATCGTTGCCATGAACACGCAGTTCCCCGTCCCGTCCGTGGACTAACCCGTGGGCCCGACGGCCGCCTCGCCGGTGCGGCGCAGCTTGTGCCAGCGCAGTCGGGCGCCGGTGAGGGCCGTCAACGCCGACTGGACCATCACCACGTAGATCACCTGCCGGTACACGAACTGCTGCAGGGGCAGCGCCCACAGTGGGCGGAGGCGCTCGCCGTCCAGGCGGAACGCGACGATCGCGGTGACGGTCTGCAGGGCCAGCATGGCCAGCCACGCGACGCCCGCCTCGGTGCGGTTGAAGAACACGAACCCGTACAGCGTGAGGATGTCCACCAGCGGCGCGAGCAGCGGCAACGCGATGCCGAAGAAGGCCAGGAACGGCAGCCCGCGGCGCCCGAACCGGCCCGACGCGCCGGACTCGACCAGCGAGGACCGGTGCCGCCACATCGCCTGCATGGTGCCGTAGCTCCACCGGTACCGCTGCCGCCACAGCTGGGCGAGCGTCGCCGGCGCCTCGGTCCACGCCCGCGCCCTGCCCTCGTAGACCACCCGCCAGCCGGCCCGCGTGATGGCCATGGTGAGGTCGGTGTCCTCGGCGAGCGTGCGGTCGCTGACGCCGCCCACGTCGCGCAGCGCCCGCCGGCGGAACGCGCCGATCGCGCCCGGCACGGTCGGGATGCAGCCGAAGATCTCGTAGAGCCGCCGGTCCAGGTTGAACCCGATGACGTATTCGATGTGCTGCCAGCGTCCGACGACCGTACGCCGGTTGCTGACCTTGACGTTGCCCGCGACCGCGCCCACCGTCGGGTCCCCGAAGGGCTGCACGAGCGCCCGGATGGAACCCGGCTCGAACACGGTGTCCCCGTCCACCATGATGATCAGGTCGTGCCTGGCCCAGGCGACGCCGACGTTGAGGGCGAACGGCTTGCCGCCGTTGGGCACCCGGACCAGCCGCACGTTGGGCAGGTCGAGGGCCTCGACGAGGTCGCCCGTGCCGTCCGTGGAGCCGTCGTCCACGACGATCACCTCGATCGCCGGGTAGTCGCCGGTGGCCAGCGACCGCACCGTGTTGGCGATGTTCTCCTTCTCGTTGAACGCGGGCACGATCACCGAGACGGGCTCGGTCACCGGTGCGCCCCAGCGCCAGTCGGGGCGGCGGCGCCGCCGCGCGTGCCGGCCCGCGAAGAAGAACAGGAAGAGGGTGCGCAACGTGGTCAGCGCGCCCACCGTGATGATCATGAGGCCGAGGGCGTTGAGCAGGCGGTCCGCGACCTGCACGGCCCAGACCAGCGCGCGGCCCCGCCACTGGTCCAGGGCGCTCGCCGCGTCCTCGCCGACGGGCGCGGTGGTGGCGGTGGCCCGGCGCATCCCCTCGGACACCGTGAGGAACTCGTACCCCTGAGCTTTGAGCTTGGGAATGAGCAGGTCGAGGGCCGCGACGGTCTCCGCGCGGTCGCCACCGGCGTCGTGCAGCAGCACGACCGAGCCGGCCCCGTCGCGCGGCGTCGCGGCGTCCACGATCGCGTCGACGCCCCTGCGCTCCCAGTCGAGGCTGTCGGTGTCGGTCTCGATCGTCAGGTAGCCCTGCCTGCCCGCCTCGACCACGAGCGGCCAGGTGCGGTCGTCGAGCGAGTCGGAACTCGACGAGTACGGGAAGCGCAGCAGCGACGTCTTCACCCCGACGGCCGCGGCGATCGCCATCTGCGTCTGGGAGTACTCCATGGTGCGCTGCCAGGCGGGCAGCTTGGTCATGTCGGGGTGCGTGAACGTGTGCACGCCCAGTTCGTTGCCGTCGGCCACGAGCTCGCGCGCGAGGTGCGGATAGCGCGCCACCTGCGAGCCGACCACGAAGAACGTCGCCGG
Organism: Luedemannella flava; assembly: GCF_039528515.1. Lineage (NCBI taxonomy): Bacteria > Bacillati > Actinomycetota > Actinomycetes > Micromonosporales > Micromonosporaceae > Luedemannella > Luedemannella flava. The sequence continues at coordinate 480 of NZ_BAAALT010000250.1, read as the reverse complement.
TACGCCGTGCTTGCGGAGCACCTTGCGGACCTGTGTCGTCCACACCGGATCGGGCCCGTCGTCGAACGTGAGGGCGACCGTCCCCGGCGGCATGTGGTACGACGCGACGCGGCCGTGCGTGGTGTCGATGAGCGGCCCGCCGCCGGTGATGCTGTCGGGCACCGTCGCGGCGACGGTCGACTCGTGCACCGCCCCGTCGGGCTTGAACTCGGCGTTCACGTACGCCTCGAGCAGCAGGAACATCGCGAACACGCCGAGTACGACGCTGGTCAGCAGCCAGCGTGGCCGGGGCGTCATCCGGCGTTTCCAGGTGGGCCGCGTCGGGGCCGGCACGGTCTCCGGGGGCGCCGGCGGGTGGGACAGCGTGCTCACGAGCGGCTCGCCGACGCGGGCAGGGCGGCGCGCGGGGACGCGCTGGCGTCCGGGTTCAGCGGCGCGGCGCGGGTCGGGGCCGTCGTGCGCGTGGGCGTCGCCGACGGG
>NZ_BAAALT010000249.1:0-12896 GCF_039528515.1 Luedemannella flava | reverse complement strand
CGCACGCCGCGCCGGCCAGCGCCGCCCAGGCCACACCGGAACCGCCCGCCCTGCCGGCGAGCGCGGCGGCGCTGGCGAGCGCGCCGACGCCGACGGCCAGGCACGTACCCAGAGCGGTGAAGCGGGGCAGCAGAAAGGCGCGGCGGTCGACCGGCGTGCTGATCAGCCAGGTCTGCGCGGCCGGGCTGACCACGATCGGCCCCACGGTGCGCAGCGCGTGCCAGGCGAAACCGGCGACGGCCAGGACCGCGGCCACGGCAATCCAGTAGCGTTCGGCCGGGTCGGAATCCGCGGTGGCGGGGGCGTTCAGGTAGTCGCGGCTCTCGTGGATGAGCGCCCAGCCGTACATGCCGATGAACAGCGCGAAGATGTACGCGTCGGTCAACATGTCGCCGAGCGAGGCCGTGCGCCGGGCGCGGCGGGCCTCCCGCAGCCGCCCGCGCACCTGCCGGGCGGTGGGGAGGGCCGTCACGCCCCGATCTCGATCCGCATGTCGGCGACGGCGTCGACCAGCTCGGTGTCGTGCGACGCCAGCAGCACCGTCGTGCCGGCGTCGCGCTCGTCGCGCAGCCGCTCGGCAAGCCATGCCCGGCCGCGTACGTCCAGGCGCTGCTCCGGCTCGTCGAGGATGAGCACGCGGCGGGGGCGCACGAAGCACGAGGCGAGCGCGAGGCGGCGTCGCTGACCACTGGAGAGCGTGACGGGCAGTTGGTCGCGCGCCCCGTCCAGCCCCAGTTCCGTGAGCACGTCCCCGACGGGCGAGCCGGTGCCACCGTGGGCGAAGGCCAGCAGTTCCAGGTGCTCGACCACGGACAGATCCGGGAAGAAGTCGATGTCGTCCAGCGCGGCCGCGACGATCGACCGCTGCTCCGGGTCGCTCTCGTCCGCCGGTCGGCGCCGACGACGCAGCGCAGCAGGGTCGTCTTGCCGGAGCCGTTCGGGCCGAGGACCACGGCGATCCGCCCCGCCTCGACGCTGAAGGTGAGGTCGTCGAGGACCACGAGGTTGCCGAAGGCGCGGCTCACTCCCCGTATCGCGAGCGCTTCCACACCCACAACTGTGACAGAACCGCTTCACCTACGGCTGACCCCTCGGCCAGCGTCGGTTTGGCCACCGCGGCCCTCCTCGGCCTCGTCGGCCTGCCCGCGGGTCGGGCCGCCGGATTCGTCCGGCGGCCCGACCCGCGTCGTCGCTACGGGCTGGCGCAGGTCACCGACGGCGTTGACGCGCTGCTGCCGTTGGCCGTGAAGCCGAAGGTCGTCGAGGCGCCGCCGGTCAGCGTGCCGTTGTAGGCGGCGTTCTTCACCGCGACCGTGCCGCTGGTCCCGGAGTTGACCCCGCTCCACAGGGAGCTGATGGACTGTCCGGACGCGAGGCCGAGCGTCACCGTCCAGCCGTTGAGCGTGGTGGAGCCGTTGTTGGCGACGGTCACCTCCGCCTGGAAGCCCGTGCCCCAGGAGCCGATGACCCGGTAGGTCGCGGTGCACGTGCCGGCCTGCCCGCCACCGGTGGTCGGCGCGGCGCTGGTCGGCCCGGTGCTCGTGGGTGCGGCGCTGGTGACCGGAGCGCGGGTGGTGGGTGGCGCGCTGGTCGGCGCCGCGGTGGTCGTCCCGGTGCCGGTGCAGGTGGGTTCGCCCGACTGGGTCGGCACGGTGACCGCGTTCCACGCGGCGAGGACCGCGTTGAACTCCACGCAGCTGTTGGGGTAGAGGTTCCTGGCCGCGTTGAGCGTGGCGACCCGGACGTTGATGTAGCGCCAGGACGACGTCTTCGACAACATGGCGTTGTAGTAGATCTTCCCGGCCTTCTGCAGGCTGATGCCCGTGACGGAGCTGTTGTTGCAGGTGGGGCTGTTCGGCTTCCCGTTGCCCGGCGACGAGCCCTCGGCGAGCAGGTAGAACCAGTGGTTGAGCGGGCCGGCGGCCGCGTGCACCTCGGTGTTCGGGATGGCCGAGGTGTAGCAGTTCGGGTCACCGGCCAGGGACGGCTGGTACATGTACCGGATCGGCCCGCCGCCGACCAGGTTCACCCGCTCGCCGACCTGGTAGTCCGGCGGGTCCAGCGGGGAGTTGATGTAGGCCTCGGTCAGCGCGCCGAAGATGTCGCCGGTCGCCTCGTTGAGCCCGCCGTTCTCCCGGCTGCTACCCGCCCCGCCCGGGGTGTACTGGAAGATGGCGTGGCCCAGCTCGTGGCCGACCACGTCGGCGGAGGTGGCCTGGCGGGCGCCGTCCTGCGAGCGGCCGAAGTTGACGTAGCTGCCGTTCCAGTAGGCGTTGACCTGGCTGAGGCCGACGCGGATCGGCGGCGCGCCGCCGGAGCCGTTGATGCCGTTGCGGCCGAGCCAGGCCGAGAGCATGTCCGACTCCTTCTGCGCCGCGAACATCGCGTCGACGCAGGCGGCCTCCAGGTTGGTGCCCGATCCGTTGCCCCACGAGTCGTCCGTGCCGGTGTAGGCGGCGCCGTTCTGACCACCGCAGCGCAGGCTGCCACGGGTGGGGTCGGTCATCGAGTACGACGAGCCGGAGCCCGAGGTGTTGATGGTGACCGAGCCGTGGTAGTAGCCGTTTCCCGTGCCCTCGCGGACGTCGTCGAGCGTGTCGCGGACGACGCCGGTGGTGGCGTCGACGAAGACGTGCAGCCGGCTCGGCCGGCCCTGGGCGGTCGTGCCCTCCACAATGGTCTCCCAGACCAGCGCGGGGGTGTCCCAGGCGAGTACGGACAGGGCGGGCGAGCTCGTCGTGGTGACCGAGGCGAGCTGCTTGCGGGCGGTGGCGGCCGCGGTGGCGGCGCTGACGGCGACGGTGGTGCCGACGGCGATGGGCTGGGTCTGTGCGGCGGCGGTGGACTTCACCGCGCCGTCCGCGTCGGTGACGACGACCGCGTCGCCCCCGATGACCGGCAGGCCGCGGTAGGTGCGGGTGTAGCTGACGTACCGCAGCCCGTTGCCGCCGACGGTGACGTCGCGGCGCTGCAGCGTGTCGCCGCTGCCGCGGTGCACGGCCGCGGCGCCGACGGTGCGGGCGAGGTGGGTGTCGGCGGCGGCGGCCGGGTCCACCCGGGGCGCCACGGGCGCGCGTTCGGCGGTCGCCGGTGAGGCGGCGACGGTCGCGACGGCTGCGACCCCCGCCGCGACGAGCGCCAGGGTAGTGGGTATTGCGACTCTGCGAAGGTTCACGGTGGTGGTCCTTCCGGGGAAGGCAGCATGCGTTTTCCCGCTGCCTGTGGCACACCACACCGTAATTGACCAACATATATGCATCAATGGTCGCCGGTGTTTCGGGCTGGTCGCCGACCAGCCGGGATAGCCCGCCGCGGGCTACTGTCGCGGGCATGGTCGGACACGATGCCCTCACCGTCACCCGCGAGGCCTACGACGCCGTCGCTGACGCCTACGCGGACGTGGTCCGCGACAGCCTGCGCAACACCCCGCTGGATCGCGCGATGCTCGGTGCCTTCGCCGACGTTGTCCGCGTCAGCGGCGACGGTCAGGTGGCGGACCTGGGATGCGGGCCCGGCTATGTCACCGCCTACCTGAACGAGCTGGGCCTACCGGCCTTCGGTGTCGACGCGTCCGCCGAGATGATCAAGTTGGCCCGGCGGGACTATCCGGCGCTGCGGTTCGACGTGGGCTCGATGGCCGCGCTGGACATCGCCGACGGCGTACTGGCCGGCGTACTCTCGCGGTGGTCCATCATCCACACTCCGCCGCAGGACCTGCCCGGCATCCTGGCGGAGTTCCATCGCGTGCTGGCACCTGGCGGACACCTGCTGGTCGGCTTGTGGGCCAGCGAGGACGCGTCCCATCCGACGCAGGTCTTCGATCACACGGTCGCGCCGGCCTACCGGTGGTGGCCCGACCACCTCGCCGCGTTGCTGGGCGAGGCCGGCCTGGTCGAGGTGGCCCGGATGCTCCGCGAGCCGCAGCCCGCCGACAAGCGGCAGTTCCGGGCGTTTCACCTGCTCGTCCGCAGAGCCTAGGCGGCCCCGAGAATCGCCGACGCGGCCGCCTCCACCTCGTCGGCCGCTCCGGGTCGGCGCGGTCGGCGGTCACGGCCCGATTCGGTACGTCGTCAGCCACTACGTCCCCGGCCAGTGGATCCGGTTCACCTTCACCGGGCCGCGCGGGTTCGAAGGGTTCCACGAGCTCGTCGTGTCCGCTGCGGACGGGGGCGCCCTGCTGTGGCACACGCTGACCATGCGCCTGCGCGGCTGTCCTGGGCGCTCGCCTTCCGGCCGATGCACGACGCTCCCGTGGAGGACGCGCTCGACCGGGTCGGTAGGCGGCTGAGCCGGTGAGGCGTGGTGATGGTCGGGAGGTGCTGAGTGGTCGCAAGCAGGAGCTGGTGCAGGATGCCCTTGTCCACACCTTCACCTCGGCCCGTCACGTCGATGTCGCCGGGTGGAACTGTACGTCCGCAAGATCATGCGTAACCTCTACCTCGATCGGCCGCGCCGCCGGAGCAGCGACTCCTGCCGCTGGCCGCCGCGCCGCCTCCGCAGGACCAGCATGCCGGGTCGGCACCTGAGTCGTACGAGGTCGTCGTCGTGCTGCTGGGCCCGGTCACCGCTGAGGCGGCCACGCCGTCGTCGTTGGGCCGGTGGGGGTGCCGGTGGTCGGGCAACCGCTGTTGGTCAGCCGCACAGGTCTGCGCACCCGGTAGAACGCGCGCAGGCGGATGTGCTCAGCCGCCGGGGCACCTGGTGTCGCCACCACTGAATTCGACACAGTGCGTCGGGCCGGCGGGCGGTGGGGGAGCCGGGTGCAGGGTGCGCCAGGACTGGGCCGCGCCGATCGTGCCGACCGGCACCAGCAGCACGGCGAGGGCCACAAAGGTCAGAAACGTCCCGCGCAGGCGGCCCGCCAGCGCGAGTCCGGCCAGGACCACCGGGCCGGCGGCCAGCACGGACGACAGCCAGAGCCACGCCCGCGCCGCCTCCAGCGAGAGTTCATGCGACCTGCCAGGGTCGTCGTCGTACGAGTTGGCCCAGCTCTCGAGGCCGATCCCGAAAACCCACCACGCGAGTGCGAGCATTGCGGCGATCCAGGCCAGGGTCACCAGGGCGACCGTCGTGGCGAGGACCGGGGTCCGGCGCGGCGTCGTGACGGCAACGGGACTCATCCGGCGAAGATATGCGGCACGATGCGTTGCCACATCGGATTACATACTCAGGTTCGCCTGAGTACCTCGTGCATCAATTGAAGTTTCTCTATGATTACCCCATCGTCCCGTCGATGGAGGTCAGATGCGCAGACTCAAGATGGCGATCGTGGCGACGGTCCTGGCTGGCTCGACGGTGTTCGTCGGCGCCACGCCCGCGCACGCCGCGACCAGCCTTCGCGGCGTCGTGTACGACTACTCGGAATGCATCCGGATCGGCAACTACGGCATCCAGAACTACGGCTGGACCGGGCCGGTCCAGTGCGTGTGGGTCCCGAACGGCAGCTACTACTACCCCACGGGCTTCTGGTTCATCTACGCCTGACGCGCACCATCGCAGCAACGGGCCGGCCGGGCTGCTGCCCGACCGGCCCGCTGAACCGGGCCGCGCTCGCTCAGCAGCAGCCGGAGTACGTCCGCCAGGCGTTGAGGCAGTCCGTCAGCGGAACCTTGCCGACATAGCAGGTGTTCCACCGCTGGTAGTAGTAGTAGCACTGGCCGCCACCGCAGCCCGTGAACTGGTACGCGCAGTACGTGTACTTGAGGTAGCAGGCCGATGCGGTGCGCTTCGGCGCGATCTTCCCGAGCAGCCTGTCGCCAGCCGTCCTGAGAAGGGCTGTCATGGTGCCTCCTTCGGTGTGGGTCGTTCCCGCAGCTCCGTTGTGAGAACCCAGGTCCGAGACTGGGGCACCCCGCTAACGAGTCACTAACGCTCCGACGGCACCGAGATCGGCCGCGAGTGTCCGCAGCTGCCGCCCCGGCGGGACCCCGAGCTCGGTGGCGAGCAGCTGCGACACCTGGTGGTACGCAGCCAGCGCCGCCGCGGTGTCCCGGCGGGCGATATGGCAGCGCATCACCATCTCCCAGGCCCGCTCCCTGAGCGGCTGTTCCAGGACGAGCCGGTGCATCTCGTCCAGCGCCGTGTCGACGTCGCCGAGGTGCAGCCGCGCCTCGGCGAGGCTCTCCTGCACCCGGGCCCGCCGGTCGTCGAGGGTCGCCGCCGCCGCCACGATCCGGGTACTGCGTACGTCGGAACACGCGGTGCCGCGCCACAGGCCCAGGGCCTGCTCCAGCAGGGCGACGCGCTGCCCGGTGTCGCGCGCGTCGGAGGACTGTGCCGCGACCCGGCTCAGCCGCTCGAACTCGGTCAGATCGGTGCTGACCAGCCGGTCCGAGAGCAGGTAGCCGGGCGACGTCGTCTGCAGGACCGCCGCGGCGTCATAGCCGAGACGGCTGATCTCCCGCCGCAGGCCACAGATGTGTCCCTGGAGCTTGGTGACGGCCGTCACCGGTGGGTGGTCGTCCCACACGGCATCGACCAGCCGGTCCACGCTGACGACGGCCCCCGGCTGCAGGGCGAGCAGTGCCACGACGGTGCGTCGTCCCGGACCGCCCAGCCGCACCTCGCTCCCGCCCGCCGTCATCCTGAGCGGACCGAGCAGGTCAACGACGATGGTCATGGCATATCCGCCCCGGCGGGTGCCGTCTCGGCGAAGCCCGCGGCCTGGAGGCGGAACATCGCCGCGTAGGTGCCGTCGGCCGCCATGAGCCCGTCGTGGTCGCCCCGCTCCACGACCACGCCGCTCTCCAGCACCACGATGATGTCCGCGTCGCGGACCGTGTTGAGCCGGTGCGAGATGAGCAGGGACGTCCGTCCCTGGCGCAGGTCGACGAGCCGACGATGGATCTCGTGCTCGGCACGCACATCCAGCCCCGAGGACGGTTCGTCCAGGATCAGCAGGTCGACCGAGCGACGCAGGACGGCGCGCGCGAGCGCGAGCCGCTGCCACTGCCCGCCCGAGAGGAGAACGCCGACCTCCGCCCCGTCGGTGGTCAGGTCCGTGCCGTCGCTGAACGTACGGCTGAGCAGGGTGTCGTACCCCTTCGGCAGGGCCGCCAGCGTGTCGGCCATGCCGGCCCACGCCGCGGCCGCCTCCAGGGAGCGCCGCTCGCCGCCCGCCGCGATGTCGCCCACGGCCAGGTTGTCGGCCGCGGAGAACTCGTACGTCATGAAGTCCTGGAACGTGGCACGGATGCGCTGCCGCAGCTCGGCGGGCGGGATGTCGCTGATGTCGATGCCGTCCCAGCGGATCGTGCCCCGGCTGACCGGGTAGAAGCCGCACAGCAGCTTGACGATGGTCGACTTGCCCGCGCCGTTCCCACCGACCAGCGCGACCGAGGACCCACGGGGAATCTCCAGGTTGACTCCCCGCAGGATCCAGTCGTGCGTCGGCGCGTACCGGAACCACACATCCCGGAACTCGATGCCGGCCGCCAGCGGCGGCAGCGCCGCCACCCGGTACTGCTTCGGGGTCGCGCGGTTGACACGGGTGACATCCAGGTAGTGGCCGAAGCTCATCGCCAACTGCCCCATCGTCGCCACGTCCATGACGACCGCTATCAGCGACGCCTGCACGGAAGCGAGCGCGGCGATAAGGATCACCAGGTCGCCGGCGGTGCCGTGGCCGGCGGCGATGCGATTGACGAAGTAGATCAGCGCCGCGCCCGCCACGACGCTGGTCAGCGTGGACAACGCCAGATCGACCCGGAACGCGTACCGGTCCTGGGTGCGCTCATCGGCCTGACCCGCCCGGATCTCGCGGACCATCCGCGCACGGAAGAACGACCCGAGCCCGAACAGCCGGACCTCCTTCGCGGCGCGCGGGTCGAGCAGCAGGTCGGAGTAGAAGGCCTGGCGTCGCCAGTGCGGCGTCGTCCGGACGATCATCTCGGTGCGCCGCCGGGTGAGCCGGAGCTGGGCGTAGAACGTCGGCAGTGCCGACAGCAGCACCAGCGCGGCCAACCAGCCGTTCAGCCGCAGCAGCGTGTACCCGAACCCGACCAGCGTGATGGCCGACGCGGCGAGCGACAGCAGCGAGGACATGATCTGGATCGGCGCGAACCGGCTGGCCTCGCGGGCGATCGTTAGTTTGTCGTGGAACCGGCTGTCCTCGATCTCCTCCAGACCGTCGTACGCCGACACCGCGGTGAACAGGTCGACCTGGGTACGCAGCGTGACGCGCCTGGTCAGCTCCTGTTCGAAGTAGCGCCGCACGTGCGAGACGAGTGCCGTCGCCACCCCCATCGCGACCAGGCCGACGATGCCCAGCCGGGCCTGGGCCGGGCTGCCGCCCCCCAGGCCGTCCAGCACCAACTTGGTGGACCACGCGACACCGACCGGCACGATGCCCATGAGGACCATCACGGCGATCGACACGCCCGCGGCGAACGGCGCCGCACCCGCACAGAGCACGACCGCCTGCGCGACGGCACGGGCGCCGCGGACGCTCGGCAGGGCGCCGCGCGGGCTCACTGGATCCATCGCTCGAGCGTCTCCTCGAGGTGGTTGCCCTTGGCGATCAGCGTGCCGCGGCCGTCATACAGCAGGAAGGTCGGCGTGCTGGTCACGGAGAAGGCGGCCATGAGATTGTCCATCCCCTGCTCGGCGACCACCGTGCCGGACTTCTCCAGAACCGGCGTGATGTCGTCCGGAATGCTCTCGTCGTTGATCGCGACCACGTTGATCACGCGGAGGCCGCGTTCCGCGATCTCCGCGGCGCGATGCGCCAGCTGCTCGGCCTGCGTGGGGCAGTAGCGGCACCCGGTGGAGAAGAAGCCGAAGATCACGGGAGTACCGGCGAGAGCGGCCCGGGTGAGCGATCCGTCCGCGCTGGTGAAGTCCGGCATGGGAGTGCCGGTCTTCAGGCCCGGCTGCGCCGAGGGCATCAGGTCGGCGAGATGGGCCTCGGTGTCACGCAGCCGCCGAATGATCGCCGCGCTCAGGAGCAGGTCGATCAGGACAACGACCGTCAGCACGATGACCGCTGTGGTCAGAACCATCGAACATCCTTCCCGGAACAATGGGGACGACGCGCTCGCGGACAGCGATCAGCGCGCGGAGCTGCCGAAGAGCCACATCACCGCGTCCAGGTAGACGACCGCGACGACGAGCACCCCGGCGACGGCGACGGCGATGACCGCCGTCGGGACATCGGTCGGTGGGTAGGACCGGTGCGCCACCCAACTGAGCGCGCCGGCCCCGTACGCGAGCAGGGCGAGCAGCGCCGTACGGGCGACGTGACGTGCGGACACGACGTCCTTGGTGGCGCCGAAGCAGTGGCAGCTCGTCCCGGCGCCCCTGATCACGGCCCGCGACAGCACGCCGGCGAAGACCGCGAAGAGGGTCCCGGCGACGAACAGCCCGGGCACGGTGGTCGCCGGGACGAGAACGAGCCCGAGGGTCACCAGTTCGCCCGCCACCGCGGCGACGGCGGCGTGCGCCGCGAGCCGGCGCGGGACCACACGAAGGTCGTTGATGCCGTCCCGGAACTCGCCGAACGCGGTCGCGGACCGCAGCTTCGACACGAGCGAGATGAGCAGGACGGCGGCGACGGTCAGGACTACGACAAGGACAACCAGCACAACCCTGCCCCCCGATGGCTTAGGTCACAGTGGAATCTGATGCAGTAACGTTGTCGAAACATGTCGCTGCGGAGAACCTAAGGCCGTATTGTGATCGATGTCAACGGGTAGATGTTAACGTTCACAACGCGATGGCGATCGGAGGACACGGCATCAGCGGCTACGGCTGGTTCGCGTTCCCCGTTGCGGCGGTCGTCGGCGTCGGCACGCTCGGTCTCGTGTGGCTGCGCCGGTCCTGGATGGTCCTGGACGTCACCGGCACCAGCATGGAACCCACCTACCTCAGCGGAACCCGGCTGCTCGCCGTTCGCGGCGCCCGTGTGCGGCGTGGACAGGCCGTCGTGCTCGAGCACCAGGGCCCGGACGCGGCGCAGCGACCGCCCGGCGGGAGCGACTACCTGGTCAAGCGCCTCGCCGCACTGCCGGGCGACCCGGTTCCCCCGAGCGTCCGCCCTATGGTCCACGTGGACACCGTCCCATCGGGACAGTGCGTGGTGCTCGGCGACAACCCCGACAGCACCGACTCGCGAACGTGGGGCTTCGTCCTGCGGTCGGACATCGTGGGCCGGGTCGTCCGCGCGCTGCCCTGACCCGGCAGGGTTTGGATCAGCCGCCAATATGTGAAGGGGCGCCCACCGAACCCGGCGGGCGCCCCTTTCGTGCTGTGTCACTTGTAGGTGATGTCGCTCTTCGTCACCCTGCAGTTGCTGGTGTTCCAGCCCTCACCGAGGTAGGTGGGTTCGCTGCCCTTGGGGACGCCCTGGTACATACCGCAGACCGTCTTGCCGCTGATCAGCGTGACCCGGGTGATCGTGGCGGTGTCACCCCAGTTGGTGTTGATACCGGCGACCATGCCGACGTTGTCCAGGAGGACGTTGTCGATGATCACGTGCCGCTGGTACGAGCTGGAGCAGTTGCCGCAGGCGCGGTAGAGCTTGCCGCCGCTCTTGGCGTAGAACCCGGTGATCTTCACTGTGCCCTTGCCGTTGTGCTGGAAGATCTTGTCGCTGGCGGACCTGGCGCCACCACCGATGACGTACGAGGTGCCACCGCTGGTGTCCTTGAACGTCGCCGCGTCCTCGCCCACGTCGTTCCACCACACGTTCTGCAGCGTGCAGGTGCCCTCGCAGTGCACGCCGTCACCGGCGGGCGAACCGAGGATCACGTTCTTCAGCGTCGCACCGTTCGAGAGGATGAAGATCGGGTCCTGGCTCTCGCCTCCGCTGCCGTCACCGGAGCAGCAGTAGGTCTTCATGCCACCGTCGAAGGTGCCGGAGACCTTGATGTTGCCGGAGGTGCTCACGTTGCCCTGCGACGACGGCCACGACCCGGTGGGCGTACCCGTGTTGGGCGGGGTCGAGGTGGTGGTGGGGGGTCGGGTCGTGCTGGTCGGCGGCCGGGTCGTGGTCGTGGCCGTGGTCGGGGTGGTGGAACCGCCACTGCCGTACGTCTCGAACTCGGCGATCCGCGGCGCGCCGGACGCGCCGGTGATCTCGAAGCTGATCTTCTTCAGCGACGTCGAGGAGAAGTTGATGGTGCTCGGGCTGCCGCTGCCACTGGTCAGGACGCTCCCCGAGTCGTGGTTGACGAGTCGCCAGGCGCTGATGGAGCCACCGCCGGACGCCTGCTTGATGACGACGGAGGCCACCGTCGTCGCGCTGCCCCACTTGACCGAAATGGTGCCGGTCGAACCGCTCGGCGCCCAGTACGTGCTGGTGTTGCCGTCGATGACATTGCCGTAGCTGGTGCCGCTCGCCTTGCTGGAGCCGTCGGCGCCGGCACCGAGGCTCAGGTTGTCGGCGGCGGAGGCGCTGGGAATCTGCAGCGCCAGCGTTACGGCTCCCACTGCGGCGGCTGCGGCTCCTCCAGCCAGCCAACGCAGGGTGGATCGTCGTCTCATCAGGGTCACCTTTCAGAGGAAAGCGCCACGGACGGGAAAGCGCTTTCCGAGGATGATAGAGACAGATCTATGTTGAAACAAGTGAGCGTCTGGTATACCCCTTATACGTTGCTTCCGTGCAGTCGGATGGTGACGCCTCGGCTACCCGATGTGCGCTGGCGGCGACGAAACCGGTCAGAGTTGCTTGATGTACCGGTGGCACCGCACGTGGGCGACCTCGGGGTGCCCGATCGCATAGTCGAACGGGCCGTCGTCGATCCAGCCGTGCCGTTCGTAGAAGCGGCGGGCCCTGGCGTTGCCCGGCACGACCGCCAGCCAGGTCAGCGGGTGGCCGCCTTCCGCCACCTGCCGTTCGGCCGCCCCGAGCAGGAGGGCGGCGACGCCGCTGCCCCGGTGGGCCGCGGCTACGTACACCTGCTCGACCTCGTCGCCGACGACCATGACGAAGCCGGCCACCTCGCCCGCCACCTCGGCCACCGTCGCATCGGCGACCCGCTCGGTGGCCCGCGTCCGGAACGACTCGTCGGTACGGATCGCGACCAGCGCGTCGGGGACATGACCGAGGTGACCGTCACGCCAGCCCGACATCCAGATCGCGGCGACGGCGTCGGTGTCCCCGGCCCGGGCCGGGCGCAGCTGCACTGGTCGCATCCGGCGACCGTACCAGCGAGCCGCGTGGTACCGGGCCGCCGCCGTGGCAACGGCGCGCCTTAAATTTCAATATCTCGACGCGAAAATTCAGCGCTCGGTGCTTCCCCGGGTTCCGTGTCCGCCGCCACGGCATTCCGTCGTCGGGTGGAGACGCATCGTGGCTGGTCAACTGGTCCAGTCAGGAGCGTCGACGGGCGACCGACGTATGTGGGCCCGGGCGGCGAGGGTGATCGTGAATGGCGATCGCGCGGGTCGGTACCCGGTGATTTCGATGGGTTCCGCGGGTGTCAGCCGGCCGGGACGCGTTGACGTGGTCACGCGGGGCGGAGTAACTTTCGCGTTACGCGTCACATTCGTGGGAGCCGATGCGGTGCGACCGTAAGGACAAGATCGCGTGTGTGGGCGTCGGTCTATCAGCCAACCTTTCCCGGGTGCCACCCGAGACCTGCGTGTGACTGTGCGCAGGCGTCGCGGGTGTTGGCTCTGCTTTCACATCAACTCAACCAGTGCGTCCCCTCCACCACACCAGAAGGGCAATCGACATGACCGAGAGTGTGCCGCAGGTGGGGCACGGCCGGAGACGGAGGCTCGCCGCGCGTACCGCGTTGGTCGTGGCGGCCGTTTCGGGTCTGGCCGCCACCACCCTCGTGTTGACGACGCAGGCGTCCGCCGCCGCCTCCACTCTGGGCGCCGCGGCGGCCCAATCCGGTCGCTACTTCGGTACGGCGATCAGTGCCAGCAGGATGTCCGACTCGACCTACCTG